>PBNW01000001.1 GCA_002723255.1 Pelagibacterium sp.
GCGAAAGCTTCTGGCGCTTTCGGATTGCCGCCACATCGACGGTTTCAGGGATGAAAACGGCGGCAGGCTCTGCGCGCCTTTCCGCAATTGCCAGTGCTTCATGCGCGCTCTGGATAAGCTCTCTGCCAAAAGTCATGCTTTACCCTTTCTCTGTCTGTAGGCGTCGGCCAGGCTTGGGGAGGACACGAGCCAGTTCATTTCGTTCGACTTTGGAGAGATTGCCCTTCTCGTTCTTGCCGTAGATTGCGAGGGCGAACACTGGAATATCTCCGCCTGCGAAAAAGTGGATGGTGTGAAATCCACCGCTTTTTCCCTCTCTGTTACGGGCGTGTCGCATCTTTCGTGGACCGCCTGTACCGGCCATCAAAGCCCCGGATTCCGGATCGGCGGCGACAACCGCCATCCTCGGGGTCGAACAGATCGCGGCGGACGGTGCCGCCCTCGGCTCCAATAGCGTCCAGTCCGCCAATGAACTGCGCCCGCTTGTCGCTGGCCGGGACTTCCTCGCTCGCCAGCATCCTTTTGATGGTGTGATGATGGCGGTTATAGGGGCTTAGGCTCTGCCAAACGTCCACCTGTCGGGCATGGTCGTCGGTGATGGTGAAAGCGGTAAGCTGCTCAAAGCTGATTTCATTGGCCCTAAGTGTCGAGGTAAAACCGATCGATTTGCGTCTCGGTCGGGACGAGAGATTGATTGGGTCGGAACCCGGCCAACAGCGCTCCGGACGCTGTCCCGCGATTTCGCCCGAACAAGCTGATGCGGTGCGACATTCCGCGACATCGCGCATCCTGATCGGGCAGGCTTAGCTTCCCAGTCACATGATACTGATTTGACGAAGATCGACGTTTCAAAATAATGAAAAATGGCTGGCCAACGAGCTGCCGAAAGAAGACGTAGGCAACAGCGGAACTCCAGAAAAGGGACTCGAGAACTTTGGCGACATCGGGCGATTCAAAAGCGACGAACCACGCTGGCAGCTACGTGCCGGGCACCAGAATCGAACGCTGGCTCGATGAAAGACTTCCGATCCTCAGGTTCTCCAAGGAGCACCTGATGGATTTCCCCACTCCAAGGAATCTCAACTACTGGTGGACGTTCGGGGGTATTCTCGCTTTTATGCTGGTGGTGCAGATCGTGACGGGCGTCGTTCTTGTCATGCACTACACTCCGAACGTGGAACTCGCCTTCGCCTCGGTCGAGCAGATCCGACGTGACGTCAACTATGGGCGCATCATCCAGGGTACCCATGCAGTGGGCGCGTCTATGTTCTTCTTTGCCGCTTATGTCCATATTTTTCGCGGCCTCTATTACGGGTCCTATAAGGCGCCGCGCGAGATCATCTGGATGCTCGGGGTGATCCTGTTCATCCTGCTCATGGCTACGGCCTTCATGGGGTACGTGCTGCCCTGGGGCCAGATGAGCCTCTGGGGGGCGACGGTCATCACCGGCATCTTCTCTGCGATCCCGGTCGTGGGCGAGCCGATCCAGACGCTGCTTCTGGGCGGGTTCTCGGTCGCCAATCCGACCCTCAACCGCTTCTTCTCATTGCACTACCTGCTGCCATTTATCATCGCGGCGGTCGTCGTCCTGCACATCTGGGCGCTGCACGTTCCCGGCAACAACAACCCAACTGGGGTCGAGGTGAAGGAGAGCCGCGATGCGCTGCCCTTCCACCCTTACTATACGATGAAAGACCTGTTCGCGATCATCGTCTTCCTGATACCGTTCGCCTGGTTCGTGTTCTTTGCCCCCGACATCTTGGGGCATGCCGACAACTACATCCCGGCCAATCCGCAGGTTACTCCAGCTTACATCGTGCCCGAATGGTACCTTCTGCCCTTCTACACCATGCTGAGGGCCATAGATTTCAACGTCCTGTTCATCGATTCCAAGCTGGGCGGGGTCATCGTGATGTTCGGGTCGCTCCTGGTCCTGTTCGTCCTGCCGTGGCTCGACACATCCAAGGTGCGCTCGGGAACGTTCCGCCCGCTGTTCAAGCCGTTCTTCTGGCTGTTTGTCGTTAACTTCATCGCACTGGCTTATCTGGGCGCGCAGCCTGCCGAAGGGATCTATGTCCTCCTCGCCAAAGTGACGACGGCATACTATTTCGCCTACTTTCTCGTCATCTTGCCGATCTTGGGGCGTGTCGAAAAACCTGCGCCGTTACCGGCAAGTATATCGCAAAGCGTGTTGGGCGAGAGGGACAACGTCCCGAACGAACAAATTGCATAGGTTCGAGGCTGACGGGCGAGCTATGCGGCCACGTCCCGATGGCCGCGCTATTCCAGAGTTTCGCCAATGCCGAATAGTGAAATTTTATAAGATGTGATCCGATAGCTGGCGACATTTCCATTTCATTAACCATAGCGAACGACGCTGTTGGCCGGTTGATTCGGAGTGGTCCTTGTGAGCGGTCGTGCATCATCATACCAAACGCTCGCCTGTTGGGCGGTGCTTTGCGCGCTGCTTCTCACCAATGTGCTTACGCTCATAATCCTGCGCGACAATGAGAACCTTAAAGATTTCTGGACCGACCCAAATTCCTCGGTTCTGAGGGCCTATGAAGATCGCATCGCCGAATTGAGTATGAATGTTGACCGGCTTCGGTCCAGAGAAATCATCAACTCTGGAACAGCAACTCTCAGGGATCGGGAATTCATTGGACGCCAGGCACAGCTGGAAGATCAACTCTTGGTGTTAGAGATGCTCGCAAAGACGGCACTTCCTCCTGAATTGGTACAACGCCCCCAGCCGAATGAGGGTCCTGCTCGTCCGGTAACGGGTGGAGCAAGCGCTACTGGGCAATTCGACCTTCTCGAAGAGAACCTGAGAGTAATGGAAGAGGAGATCGGCGAGTCAATGATACTCCTCTCCGATGCGATGGATCGATCAGTCGAGACTATCGTTGCAGAGTTGCGGCGCGTCGGACATGAGCCGGCTATAAGCGAGTTGGCGCTAGGCGGTCCTTTTCTGGATGCTAGCGAGTTTCCATCAGGTTTCGATACTCCTGATATCACCAATATCCTCACTGCCATGGGGCGTTTGGAGGAAGCGCGTCGCGCTATGGACGAGGTACCGATTCACAAACCGATCGGAACTACCCGCATCAGCTCTGCCTTCGGTCTGCGCCAAGATCCTTTCACCGGCCAATCCGCGTTTCATTCTGGAATTGACTTTCCAGCTCCGACTGGCACGCCAATCCTGAGCGCCGGCGGCGGTGCTGTCACTTTCGTTGGTTGGAAGGGCGCCTATGGCAGGGTCGTCGAAATCACCCACGCCTCGGGTCTGATGTCGCGCTACCCCCATCTTTCGAGAGCGCTGGTTGAGCAAGGGGACGAGGTGGAAGCGGATATGGTGATCGCCCTAGTCGGCTCCACTGGTCGGTCTACCGGTCCCCATCTTCATTTTGAAATTCGTGATGGGAACAGCGCAATCGATCCTACGCCGTATTTGGCTGCTGGCAGGCGCCTTGAAGTATTCGATCCGTGGTTCACGACAGCTTCACGGTGATATGAAGCAACCCGAGCACAAATGTTCGCGTGACCTGAGCCCTCAAACTTCCTCCATTTTTTGGTAGAGTCCGCCCACTTTTGGAGACGGACAATGAAGCGCAGCAGGTTCACCGAGGAACAGATTATCGCGATGATCAAGGAGCAGGAGGCGGGGATGCCGACTGCGGAGGTCTGTCGCAAGCACGGCGTCAGCAGTGCCAGCTTTTACAAATACAAGGCGAAGTATGGCGGCATGGACGTCTCTGATGCTCGGAAGCTGAAGGCTCTGGAGGACGAGAATGCCAAACTCAAGAAGCTGTTGGCCGAGCAGATGCTGGACAATGCCATCTTGAAAGATGTCGCCGCAAAAAATGTATGACCCGCCCTGTCCGTGCAAGGTCGTTTCGACGGTGACGGTTCAGCCTGCGTAAATGTATCCGGCCTCTCGCGAGTGGACCACTGTTGTGGCCAGGCCATGATGAGATCCGCACGCATCGTTCCCAGATAAATGGTTCGGGCATGGCGCCCGCTTTTTTGCCCCGGGCTTACGGTGCGTCGATCAACTGTCTCGTTATCATCCCCACGAACCTCGCAGTCCGCGACGGCAGTTCCTAGCTGAAGGCCGGGTCCTGCCGATCGTAGGTTGAGCCCGACCGGGTCATGATCACCCAGGCGATACGGGCGATCTTGGCGGCCAGAGCCACGGTGACTTTGTTTTTGTGCATACGAGACTGAAGGCCATCGAGCCAATTGCCCAAGCGATCTCTGGTTCGATCGAGATGATTGACGCAGGATCGTGCGCCGTGAATGAGCATGCGACGCAGATATTTGTTTCCGCGCTTGCTGATGCCAAGCAGTGTGGTCTTGCCGCCGGTCGAATATTCTCTGGGCACCAGGCCCAACCAAGCTGCCATATCCCGCGCCTTCTTAAATTGCTTTGCAGAACCGGCCGATGCGAGAAGTGCTGTCGCGCCCAACGGCCCTATGCCGGGGATCGACATCAAACGGCGAGCCGTATCGCTACGCGCTGCGATCCCTTCAATCTCACGATTGAGGCCATCAATGCGACCCTCGAGTTCGGCGAGCTCGTCAAAGCTCATGGCTAGAATGCGCCGCATGGCTGGTGTCAGGTCGTTGCCCTCATCGGCGAGGATCTTGGGAAGATCGACCTTGAACTTGCCTGCGCCCTGATGGCTGGCGATGCCGTATTCGAGGCAGAAGGCACGCATCTGGTTTATCAGTCGGGTGCGATGGGCGATCATGCGATCACGAATCCTGTGCAGCGCCTGCAGATCGACCTGCTCAGTGGTTTTGATCTCGACAAAGCGCATTGTCGGTCGCGTGGCGGCTTCAGCGATCGCCGCTGCGTCGATAATGTCACTCTTGTTCGACTTCACATAAGGCTTCACGAACTGCGCGGGAATGATCCGAACGGTGTGCCCCAATGCAGAAATCTTCCGCGCCAGCCACTGGGATCCTGGGCACGCCTCCATCCCCACCAGAGTTGGTGAAGCGCGCTCAAAAAACTGAAGAAGTGTCTCACGCCGGAAGGTGACCTTCTGGATTGGCGCTCCGGTCGGGTCGAGCCCAACCACATGAAAAAGGTTTTTGCCGATATCGATTCCGAATACTGCGGCCGGTCGCGGCTTGTTGCGTATCGTCATCTGCTCCTCCTCTTGCTGACGATGCCCCATTCTGAGCGAGAGGACGGGGCGGGTCATCCCATTAATGGTAACGCCCGACGCGAAGCGGGATGCTGTGGCTCATGCCTGCAAAGCGCATGGTGTGAGCCAGCGGCGGGCGTGTGATGTGCTTGGGGTGGATCGGACGAGTGTCCGCTACCGAAGCATACGACCTGATGATCAACCTCTGAGGGACGCGATGAAGGCGGTAGCGGCTGAACGGCGTCGTTTTGGCTATCGGCGCATCCACGTCATGCTGCGGCGTCAGGGTATTGAGATGAATCTGAAGAAGCTCAGGCGGCTCTATCGTGAGGAGAAGCTTCAGGTCCGCAAGCGTGGCGGACGTAAGCGGGCTTTGGGCACCAGACGCCCCATAGGCGTGCCCAATGGTGCCAATGAACGTTGGAGCCTGGACTTTGTCAGCGATGCCTTCACCGATGGTCGCCGGTTCCGCGTTCTGGCCGTGGTCGACGACTACACGCGGGAATGCCTGGCCCTTGTGGCTGACACGTCGCTTTCAGGCCTGCGGGTTGCGCGAGAACTCGATGCTTTGATCATGAGGCGCGGCAGGCCGATGACAATCTCCGACAACGGCACCGAACTGACCTCGATGGCAATCCTGAAGTGGTGCCAGGACACCCGCGTCGACTGGCATTACATCGCCCCGGGAAAGCCCATGCAAAACGGCTTCGTGGAAAGCTTCAATGGCAGCTTCAGGGACGAGTGCCTCAACGAGACGCTGTTCTCATCCCTGGCCGAAGCCAGAGTCCAGATCACGCTTTGGAAGGAGGACTACAACCGACAAAGACCACACTCATCGCTGGGCAATATCACGCCCGAAGAGTTCGCCATGAAAATGGCACTGGTAAAACAGGCCGCCTGAGGCCACAAATCAGCCCCAGGACTCTCCAATAGGCCGGAGGAAACACGGGGCTCAGGTCATCAAGCTCGCAGGCAGCCGTGCCAGTTCCTCGACTCGGTAGCGTGTGAAGCTGCGATCGCAAGAAATCGGTAATGTCGAGCCAGTATGGTTAGCCGACACTTACCCAGGTGGCTTCTCATGCCCTTCGCAGTCTCATATGTCAGTCGCACAATTATCGCATTTTTCGCCATCTTGGCGCTGGCAGCATGCAGTCAGTATGCGGGCGACAATCGCCACAACGTACCGCTGCCCCGAGAGCTCCTCCAACGGATGGCCGAAATCAATTCATCACCAACTGAGCCGATGATGATCCGCCTCTATAAAGAGACCGCGACGCTCGAGGTTTGGAAACGAACCAGCGATGGCACCTACAGACTCTTAAAGACATATGATATTTGCAAGTGGTCGGGGGCATTGGGGCCAAAATTCCGTGAAGGCGATCAGCAATCACCGGAGGGCTTTTACGACGTAACGCCCAACCTGATGAACCCGAATTCCTCCTATTGGCTATCATTCAACGTCGGTTTTCCGAACAAATTCGATCAGGCTTGGGAGCGCACCGGTACAAATTTGATGATTCACGGGGACTGCTTGTCTGTGGGCTGCTACGCCATGACAGATGATGGCATCAAAGAGATCTTCGCGCTTGCCCGAGAAACATTCAGAGGCGGCAATCGATCGTTCCAACTACAGTTGCTGCCCTTCCCAATGACGGAAGCCAACATCCAAGCGAACGTGTCGAGCCCTCACGCCGAATTTTGGCGCAATCTCAAGGAAGGCACGGACATCTTCGACAGCACGAAAATCCCGCCGACGTGGGATGTCTGCCAGAGGCGATATATCTTCAACGCGAATGATCCTCGAACCGGCCCCTTGGATCCCTTCGGGCCTTGCCCGGTTTTGTAATCATCAAAAAGGGACCAATCTGATTTGCCCTTGCTTCTATAGCGACTAGAGAATGCACAATACTGCGATTAATATTGGGGAGTTGGGCCGATGAATGGGATCCTTGTCGCATATTTTCCGGCGCAATATAGAAAAGATCACATCACAAACAGCCTCGCCGACATATGGGTCAGGCTGCGGGCCAACTTGTCCTTCTATCGGGATGAACCTCCGTTGGCCTTGCAGGCACCCGATGTCAGGTAAGCCGCCCCTAGGTTTGCGTCTATTTCATTTGCTCCTTTGGAGCTCTTTCGCCGTCGCCATTATATGGTATGTGGCCGCCCCTCTTGTAGTCCGTCTTTTAACGTAGTTGCCGGGATCCGAGTGTGGGGACATGGCCGCCAGAGAGCAGCAGTTGGTTCCTCACCGCTGTCGGTGACCTGCCCAATTCTCACGGAGGTGGCTTCGCCTTGACCCTCCCGGATCTCTTTATCCTATACGTGCAAAAACCGCAAAGCGCTCGAGAAGCCAAAATCAAATGCGGACATTTGGCCGGTGATCATCGCCGGGCCAGATTTATGCTGCCGCGAAACGTCGCCCAGGCCACACGTTCGAGTCCCCGCCGCAGGTAAAAGGCTTGATTTTGGCCGCAGCTTCACAGACGGCTTTTTCGCCTTTCTCAGTATCCTCACAACAGACTGTTTGCCCCACTCAACCCAACCATGCCATACTTAGATGCAAATGATTAGCAATTGCAGAAAGTGTTTGCTGTGGATGAACTGCCCCCTTCCTCAACAAAAGCTTGGCGTACCGAAGGTGGCGATCCGTCACTTGTCGATGTATACCGAAGCGTACCGGTGTCGGATAAACATTCGGCATGGCGCCGCGCGGCAGCGTTTTTTGGGCCAGGCTATCTCGTGGCTGTCGGATATATGGATCCTGGCAATTGGGCGACTTCGCTGGCGGGCGGTTCGCGCTTTGGCTACACGCTTCTCGTGGTAGCGCTGGTTTCCAACATAATGGCGATCATCCTGCAATCTCTCTGCGCTCGACTGGCAATTGGCTCGGGGCGCGATCTCGCCCGGGCCTGTCGTGATGCCTTTCCCCGCGCGGTGGGATTCGTACTGTGGTTGATGGCAGAAGTCGCCATCATCGCCACCGATATCGCGAAAGTTATCGGTACGGCAACCGGGCTCAATCTGCTGTTCGGAATCCCGCTCGAGCTTGGCGTGGTGGTTACCGCGCTCGATGTCTTTCTCATCCTTTATCTGCAGAAATTGGGCTTCCGGTGGGTCGAGGCTTTCGTCATCGCATTGCTTGCGGTTATCGCGGCATGTTTCATGATTCAGATTGGATTAGCCGATCCTAATTGGGGGGAACTGATCCGGGGCTTTGCACCGACAACCGAGATCCTTACGAATCCGGAAATGCTTTATTTGGCGCTCGGCATTCTCGGCGCCACGGTGATGCCGCACAATCTCTACCTGCACTCGGCCATCGTGCAGACGCGGGCCTATGGCGAAAGCCCCTTCGAAAAGCGTGAGGCCCTAAAGTTTGCCACTATCGATTCAACCGTGGCGCTGATGTTTGCGCTGTTGGTCAATGCTGCGATCCTGATTTTAGCCGCCGCCACATTTCATACGACAGGGCAGATTGAAATCGCCGGAATCGGTGAAGCCCATGCGCTGCTTGCTCCCATGCTGGGCGCTGCCGTCGCGCCGACGCTGTTTGCCGTGGCGCTGCTATGTTCGGGCATCAACTCGACGGTGACCGCAACACTAGCCGGTCAGATCGTCATGGAGGGCTTTCTACGCATCAGAGTTGCACCATGGCTGCGCCGGCTCATCACGAGATTGATTGCGATTCTTCCCGCAGCTCTTGTGACTATTTGGTACGGCGAAAGCGGTACTGCGCATTTGTTGATCCTAAGCCAGGTGGTTCTGAGCCTGCAGCTGTCTTTCGCGGTGGTGCCCCTTGTAATGTTCACCGCTGATCGGACCAAGATGGGAGAAATGGTAGCACCCGTCTGGCTAATTATGGTTTCCGGCCTCATCGCAATCGTTATCGCTGGGCTTAATATGAAGCTGCTCTGGGATTTTGCCATTAGGGGATAAGCGCCAGACTTGCATACTTCTAATTGATACTCGTGTCATCAGGACCAAAGCGAAATTTGACTAGCAGCTCTGATACGGTAATAGGCGAATTGGGAAACGATATTTTCTAGGCCGGAGGTTGGTTGAACAATTTCATTTATGCCGCCACCTCGCGGAGCGTTAGTTTTGTTCCCTGATTGAAGTGGGCCGGTGCATGAGGGTGGAAGCACGAATTCAAACGGAAACGCTGGCAGATCGATTAGCCATTCCGTAGTTGTTCTAGGATTCTAGCTTCGTCGGCGGAAAGGTCCGGGGAGGCGGTCCGGGCATTTCGGCTCCGAACCGCAAAAATACCCAGCATGATTAGACTTGCTATCAGAATGACTGGGGTTGCCACCCAAAGAAAAATCGTATGGCCAGCGAAGACAGGATTGAGCAGCACGAATTCACCATAACGCGCAACGACGAAATCATAAACCTCGCTGTCGGTATCGCCCGAGACCAGGCGCTCACGCACAATCAGCCGCAGATCGCGAGCGAGGGGCGCGTCAGATTCATCGATCGACTGGTTCTGGCATACCAGACATCGTAAATTGCTCGAAATGGCGCGCGCACGCTGTTCGAGAACCGGGTTGCTCAAAACTTCGTCGGGTTGAACGGCCAGGATGCTTAGCGGGGCCAGAAGCGTTCCAACGATCGCAAGGATAATGATCAGTTTCTTCACCGGCCCACTCCTGCTGGCTTAGCATTGCCTTTCGCCCTTGCGGGAACTCCAAAACGGAGTCTTCGATCGGTGAGCGAGAGAAAGCCTGCGCATGCCATCACAAGGGCCCCCAACCAGATCAGCAACACGAAGGGCTTATGCCAAAGGCGAACGACGCGGCCATCTGAACCGCTTTGTTCGCCAAGCTGCACGTAAATCTGGCTGAACCCGTATGTCCGGATACCTGCCTCTGTGGTGGGCGTGCCACTTACTGGATACACCCGGCGCTCGGAGGTGACCGAACGCTCGCCACCCCAAGGCGACGCGATGACGAAGGAGCCGCGCTCGGCGGAAAAATTGGCGCCGGCAACCTCCGCCTCCCCTTCATAGGTCACGGTATAGCCGGCGATCGGCATACTCTCGCCAGCCCGCATTGACGTGACGATCTCAGTCTGGAAAGCCGTGGCGCAGACAATCCCTATAGCCGCCACTCCGACACCAAAATGGGCAATTGACGTCGACCACGCCGTCCGCGGCAGCCCCTTGAACCGGGCCCAGCTCTGTCTTGGAGTAACCCGTCCGACTGCCGCGCGGTCGGCAAGTTCAGCCAGCGCGCCGGCCATCACCCAGATACCGATGGCCAATCCGATCGGCGCGAGGGTTGTGGGGAAGCCCAGAAAGCCGAAGATTAGCAAGCTCAGCGTCAACGTGACCACGATTACGCCCATCAATCTCTGTCCCACAGCAACGATGTCTCCACGCTTCCAAGCAAGGAATGGCCCGAGCGGGATCAGCAGAAGCAAAGGCACCATGAGCGCGCCAAACGTCAGGTCGAAGAATGGCGCACCGACCGTGATGCGAGCGCCGGTCAGGGATTCCAGAACAAGCGGATAAAGCGTGCCAATCAGAACGCCTGTCGTAGCCGCGGCAAGGAAGACATTGTTGAGAATGAGCGCACCTTCCCTGCTGATGGGGGCAAAGAGCCCTCCATGGCGCAGTGAGGAAGCGCGTAGGGCAAAGAGCGTGAAGGCCCCCCCGATAAAGGCCGCGAGCATCGCAAGAATGACCGTTCCGCGTGTCGGATCCGAGGCGAAGGCATGAACCGAGGTTAAAATGCCCGAGCGCACAAGGAAGGTGCCCAGCAGGCTCAATGAAAATGTGACGATCGCCAGAAAGATGGTCCAGATCTTGAGTGCATTGCGCTTTTCCATCACAGTTGCTGAATGCAAGAGCGCGGTGCCGGCCAGCCAGGGCATAAAGCTCGCGTTTTCGACCGGGTCCCAGAACCACCAGCCGCCCCAGCCCAGCTCATAGTAGGCCCAATACGAGCCCATGGCGATGCCAAGGGTCAGAAAGGACCAACTTGCCAATGTCCAGGGCCGCACCCAGCGCGCCCAGGCGGCGTCGATCCTCCCTGAGATCAGGGCGGCGATGGCAAAGGAAAAGCAGATCGAAAAGCCAACGTATCCGAGATACAGTAACGGGGGATGGATGGCGAGGCCAATATCCTGAAGAATCGGATTTAGCTCTGCGCCGTCGGCGGGGGCTGGATCGAGTCGCCAAAAGGGATTAGAGGTAAAGATAACGAAGGCGGAGAATGCCGCCACCATAAGACCCTGGTTAGCCAGGACCAGGGTTTTGAGTTCGCCTGGGAGATTGCGTCCGAACGCTGCGACCGCCGCCCCGAATACGGTAAGTGTCAGAACGAACAGGAGCATTGATCCTTCGTGATTCCCCCAAGTGCTGGTGAATTTGTAAAGCAGCGGCTGTAGGGAATTGGAATGCTGTACCGCTAGCCGCAAGGAAAAGTCATCGGTCATAAATGCATGCGCCAGCGCGGCGAATGAAAATCCGACAAGCCCGAACTGCACAATGGCAGCCTGCTTCACGAAGTGTTCCGTCATTTCGTTGCCGCGCCAGAATGCAAAACCGATCCCAGCTTGGGTGGCCGCAATTACGAAGGCGAGAATGAGCGCTAAGTGCCCCAGTTCAATCGTCATTTTTCATCCCTCCCAGTGCTAAATCGTGCTTTGATCGAAGCAGGCCCCACACGGTGAAACAAAATGCTGGAAGTGCCTTTGGGGATTACCGTCATCTCTGATCTACCAATCCCATTTCCCGCCCAAAATCTTCAAGAAGGGCGCGGTCCTGACCGAAAAGGGCATTCAGACCGCGCTCAAGGTCGGCTCTGGCTGCATCCGGGCCATCAAGCTGCCTTCGGGAACGCACCAACTGAATCCATCCGGCGGCAGTGCCATTGCCGCTATCGAGCCGTGCTGCCAATCCGTCGACCATGCCGCGCACAGTATCATTAATTTGGTCGTCCTGCTGCATATCGCCTCCTCTGCCCGCCTGCGCAGCCGCCAAACCCGAACGTGCCGTCTCGACCCAGGCTTCCTCCCCGGTTGCGATGGCCAGCAACTCTTCCCACAATGCGGCGGCATCCTCATAGTTTTCCATGCGCGTCAGTTCCCCCGCCAGATAAAAGCGGGAGCGAACGTGCAGCGGATCAGATGCTATGGCGTTGTCGAGAAGCCTCAGGGTCTCCTCATCGAACGCTCCGTCATTGGCGAGGATAAGCGCCTCTGCGAGGTCGGTCTGCCGGTCGGCCGTCGGCGGTTCGAGGGCGAGAACACGGCGCAAGGCGGCTACGGCGTCAATAAAGCGGCCCTGTTCGATGTAAATGGGCGCGAGCAGTATCCACCCCCGCACATCGCCAGGGTCTTGCTCCATCCTCTCTTCCACGGTCGCAATGGCCGCCTCGATGTCCATAGCTGCAGCTTGGTTGGCAGCCTCACGGCTTGCCTGAGGCTCACTTAGCAGATCGGCCCGGCCGATCCAAACATAAAGACCCAGCGCAACAAGCGCGATGGCGGGCAGGGTGGACCACATAAACACCCTGGCGCTTCTGCCGCTGCCGCTGGCACTATACTCCCGTTCCTGGTGGAGCACTTCGCGCGCCAGTTCCGCACGAGCTGCGGTTGCTTCACCGGCGGAGATCTTTCCAGCCTCGTGATCCCGGTCGATCCAATCGAGCCGGTCGCGAAAGAATGCACGCATCAAATCTGATGCCGTCCCTTCTTGCGAAGAAAGAGGGCTGTTTCTCAGGCTTTGAGCCAAAGCCGCGATGCTGCCGAGAACGACCAGTAGTGCAATCATCCAAAACAAATTCGTGTTCACCTCTGCGTCTGGGGTCGATCTTGGTTCTCTTGGGGACTTTCGAAACCAACGGCAAAATGTCGTTCCGCAGAACGTCTTCAGTCAGCAGCCTTTATTTGTAGATAATGACCCCATCTGCATCGACTAAAAAGGTTACAAGGGTGATTTCTCCAGTCATATCTTCGCTGGATAAGCCCAGATCGCCCTGCGACAGGCGGAAGTGAGAAATTTAGAACGGCCGTCCTATCAAGGGTGACGGCAAGGCATTCCAGGTCCCGTGTAAGACCCTAGCCGAACAAAAGTACGAGCACCACAACGAATGCCAATGGAATAAAAAGGTATAGCAACCTATTGCGCCAGGCGGCGGTCATTCTCGTCCCTTTCGAGACTTCCGAAGTTTCGGGCATTGTTTGCGATCCACAAAAGCTCCAGTGAGCGTACGCTGCCAGCATGCTGCTTCCTAAAGCCGCTATAGAATCAAGCTGATTTTGAGATCGTTTTGTCGCATCACCGTACTTTTTGTCGTGAAAGGCTCGATTGTCACGCTCGGTAGGGCCTAACAGGCTCAAGATTGCGATAAATCATGGCCGTTGGTGATGATGGCAAGCGCTTTTCGCCAACGGTGGCGGCAAACTGACGCATTGGCCCTGTCGTAGAATATGTAGTAAGCATCCGTTGAGAACCGCGGAGCTTTCAGGATCCGGCTGATTGGTGTTCTTCGATGAGATTTCGGAGGCACTCGATCCCATCTTCAGTAAAGGCGATCGTGCCACCGTCATCGGCGGGACTATAGACCCAGATCACGCCGTCTTCCGTTTCCATTTCGATGGCGATGTCGAAGATGCGGTCGACCGTCTCGCCGAGCTCGGCAGCGACGCGGTCGATGGTTTTGACGGCATGAACCTTATTGCGCTGCACGATCAGGCGGCCTGACGCGTGGCCTGCGGCACCCAGTTCCAGGGAAGCAGTTCTCCCAGCCGGTTCTGCGGCATGTCGGCAATGCGGGCGAGCACGGCGGCGAGCCAGGCCTGGGGATCGATATCGTTGAGCTTGGCCGAGACAATGAGGGTGTACATGAACGCGGCCCGGCGGGCACCGCGGTCCGAACCAGCGAACAGCCACGCTTTTCTGCCAAGGGCAATTCCGCGCAGAGCCCGCTCGGCTGCGTTGTTCGAGAGGCATATGCGGCCATCCTCAAGGAATGCGGCAAAGCCTGTCCAGCGCGCGAGCATATAGTTCATGGCCTTGGCCACCGGAGCGTGACGCGAGAGCTTTTCGCGCTCGGTCATCATATAGGCATGCAGCTCCTCAACCAGTGGCGCGCAAAGCCGCTGCCGCTCGGCAAGACGCTGATCAGGCGGCAGGCCATAAAGATCGCGTTCGATGGCAAAGATCTCGTCGATCCTGCGCACCGCCTCGAGCGCAACCGGAGAGATGGCGCCGCCCTTGCCGTTCTTTTTTCGGACCCTTTCGATATCGGCAAGCTCGAACAAGGGTCGTCGTCCGTGAGCCCAGCAAAAGGCCGGCTGGATAGGCTCACTGCGACGCTCGGGATCGAACAGGCCGTTGTAGCCGGCGAAGGCGTCCACCTGAAGGATGCCGGAATAGTCGACAAGATGGCTCCTTGGATGCTCGCCCCTACGATCGGGTGAAGCAAAGAACAGAGCTGCCGGACCATCGATACCGCCGAAGGGGCGGTTATCACGTACGTAAGTCCACACCCGACCCGTTCTGGTCTGACCCTTGGCCAGGATCGGCACGGTGGTGTCGTCCCCGTGCAATCGATCGGCAGCCATCACGTGATCGGCGATCAGATCATGGAGCGGCTTGAGCGCAACCGTTGCGGCGCCAACCTGATCGGCCAGCGTCGAGAGACTGACGGGCACGCCCTCTCTGGCAAAGCGCTCGGACTGGCGGTTGAGCGGCTGATGCTGACCGAACTTTTCAAACAGGATCGTCGCCAGAAGATTGGGTCCGGCAAAGCCACGCGGGGTGGGATGGAATGGTGCCGGTGGTTGACTGATCTTCTCACAATCCCGGCAACTGAACTTCTCCCGCACCGTCTGGACCACCTTCCATTGACGCGGGATCACCTCAAGCGTTTCGGTCACGTCCTCGCCCAGCTTGACCAGGTGATCGGACCCGCAGCATTCACAGGCTTGCGGCGCTGGCACCACGACGCGCTCGCGCGGCAGGTGATCGGGAAAGGCGCGCCGTTGCGCCCGCTTGCGGG
>PBNW01000002.1 GCA_002723255.1 Pelagibacterium sp.
TTCTTCACCAACTACCGCCCGCAGTTCTATTTCCGGACGACGGACGTGACCGGTGTTGTGACGCTGAACGAAGGCACCGAGATGGTGATGCCTGGCGACAATGTGGAAATGAACGTGGAACTGATCGTTCCGATCGCGATGGAAGAAAAGCTCCGCTTTGCCATCCGTGAAGGCGGCCGCACCGTCGGCGCCGGCGTCGTCTCCAAAATCGTCGCTTAACGAGCCAATTGAGAGCACGGTGCGCGAATGGCGCGCGCCGTGGTCCTTTTTTCGGGATAGAACACAATGAACGGTCAGAATATTCGCATCCGGCTCAAGGCGTTCGACCATCGCGTGCTCGACAATTCGACTCGCGAGATCGTCAACACGGCCAAGCGCACAGGCGCGCAGGTTCGCGGACCCATTCCGCTGCCGACGCGAATTGACAAATACACCGTCAACCGGTCGCCCCACGTCGACAAGAAGAGCCGCGAGCAGTTCGAAATTCGGACTCACAAGCGTCTTCTGGACATCGTGGATCCGACACCACAGACGGTGGATGCACTGATGAAGCTCGATCTCGCCGCCGGTGTCGACGTCGAAATCAAGCTCTAAGCTAAGCGTTTAGACGCGGTTTTCGTTTTGGTGGGTCCTCTTGGGAAACAATGACCCGGAAAGCCGCAAGATAAAGAGAAGGTAACAACCGATGCGTTCTGGATTGATCGCACAGAAGCTGGGAATGACCCGCATCTTCACCGATGACGGCGCTCATGTACCCGTTACCGTTCTGGCGCTGCAGGGCTGCCAGGTGGTGGGCCAGCGGACGCAGGACAAGGACGGCTATGTCGCGCTGCAACTCGGCGCCGGCTCGGTCAAGGTCAAGAATGTGAGCAAGGCCGAGCGCGGGCATTACGCCGCTGCCAAGGTCGAGCCCAAGCGTAAGGTCGTCGAGTTCCGTGTGAGCGAAGACAACCTCATCGATGTGGGTGCCGAACTTCAGGCCGACCACTTCATTGAAGGCCAGCTTGTGGACGTTACGGGCACCTCGATCGGCAAGGGCTTTGCCGGTGCCATGAAGCGTCACAATTTCGGTGGTCTGCGGGCTTCGCACGGCGTGTCGGTCTCGCACCGCTCGCACGGCTCGACCGGTCAGAACCAGGACCCCGGCAAGGTGTTCAAGGGCAAGAAGATGGCTGGGCACATGGGTGCCGAGCGGGTCACGACCCAGAACGTCAAGGTCGTCAAGACCGATGTCGAGCGTGGGCTGATCATGGTCCAGGGTTCGGTTCCGGGCTCCAAAGGCGGCTGGATCCAGATCCGCGACGCCGTCAAGAAGCCGCGTCCGGAAGGTGTTGCGCTGCCCGGTTCGTTCAAGGCCGCAGCCAATGGGGAGAGTGCATAATGGAACTCCAGGTCACAACCCTTGAGGGTAAGTCGGCCGGCAAGGTCACTCTCGACGACACCGTTTTCGGTCTCGAGCCTCGCGCCGATCTGATCCAGCGCATGGTGCGCTATCAGCTCCTCAAGCGCATGTCGGGTACGCACGACGTTAAAAATCGTGCTGAAGTTGCCCAGACCGGCAAGAAATTCGGTCGCCAGAAGGGCGGCGGCGGTGCACGTCACGGCTCGCGTCGTTCCAACATCTTCCGAGGTGGTGGACGCGCATTCGGCCCGACCCCGCGCAGCCACGCGATCGAGCTGCCCAAGAAAGTCCGCGCGCTTGCTCTCAAGCATGCTCTTTCTGCCAAGGCCAAGGCAGGTGATCTCGTCATCATCGACCAGGCGACTGCCGAAGCGCCCAAGACTGCCGCACTTCGCGCCATCTTCGGTAAGCTCGGTTTTTCCAGTGCGCTGATTATCGGTGGCACCGAACTGGATACCAATTTCGCGCTCGCCGCGCGGAACATTCCCCAGATCGACGTGCTTCCGGCTCAGGGCATCAACGTTTACGACATTCTGCGTCGTGAGAAGCTGGTCCTGACCAAGGACGCTCTCGCTGCGCTGGAGGGCCGGTTCCAATGAGCGCGCTCAAGCACTACGACATCATCCGCAATCCGGTCGTGACTGAAAAGTCCACCATGGCTTCGGAATACGGTCAGGTCGTGTTCGATGTTGCCATCGACGCAACCAAGCCGGAAATCAAGGCCGCCGTAGAGGCGCTCTTTGAAGTCAAGGTCAAGGCTGTCAACACCATCGTCCGCAAGGGCAAGGTCAAGCGGTTCCGCAACATGCTTGGCACCCGCAAGGACGTCAAGAAGGCCGTCGTTACCCTCGTTGACGGTCAGACCATCGATATTTCGACCGGTCTGTAAGAAGGCGAGAAGGAAGAGTTCAAATGGCTTTGAAACAATACAATCCCACCTCGCCGGGCCGCCGCCAACTTGTCGGCATCAACCGGTCCGAGCTCTGGAAGGGTGGCCCGGTCAAGAAACTGACCGAGGGTCTTTCCAAGTCGGGTGGCCGCAACAGTAACGGCCGCGTCACTTCGTTTGCACGAGGCGGCGGACACAAGCGCAGCTATCGCATGGTCGATTTCAAGCGCACCAAGTTCGACGTCCAGGGTACCGTTGAGCGCCTTGAATACGATCCCAACCGGACCGCGTTCATTGCTCTGGTAACCTATGATGATGGTGAGCAGGCTTACATCCTGGCGCCGCAGCGTCTTGCCGCTGGTGACAAGGTGATCTCGTCGATGAACGCCGTCGACGTGAAGCCGGGCAACACCATGCCGCTTGAGCGTATGCCGGTCGGCACGATTGTGCACAACATCGAGCTCAAGCCCAAAAAGGGCGGCCAGATGGCCCGTTCGGCCGGCGCTTATGCGCAATATGTTGGCCGTGACTCGGGCTGGGCGATCCTTCGCATGGGGTCGGGTGAGCAGCGGTTGGTCCATGGCTCGTGCCTTGCAACCGTCGGTTCGGTTTCCAACCCGGACCATTCCAATACCTCGATCGGCAAGGCCGGCCGCAATCGCTGGCTGGGCCGGCGTCCGAATGTTCGCGGTGTCGCGATGAACCCGGTCGATCACCCCCATGGTGGTGGTGAAGGCCGCACCTCGGGTGGCCGTAACCCGGTTACTCCGTGGGGCAAGCCGACCAAGGGCAAGCGCACCCGCACCAACAAGGCGACGGACAAGTTTATCGTCCGCTCGCGGCACCTCAAGAAGGGCAGGTAAGCCATGGCACGTTCCGTCTGGAAAGGCCCGTTCGTCGACGGGTATCTGCTGAAGAAGGCAGACAAGGTCCGGGAATCGGGCCGCAATGAAGTGATCAAGATCTGGAGCCGTCGCTCCACGATCCTGCCGCAGTTCGTTGGCCTCACCTTTGGCGTCTACAACGGTCAGAAGCACATCCCGGTGAATGTCTCCGAGGATATGATCGGCCACAAGTTCGGTGAGTTTTCGCCCACGCGCACCTATTACGGTCACGCGGCCGACAAGAAGGCGAAGAGGAAGTAACGATGGGCAAGGAAAAGCGTGAACGCGCGCTCAAGGACACAGAGGCGAAAGCCGTCCTTCGCATGGTGCGCACAAGCCCCCAGAAGCTCAACCTGGTCGCCGCACAGATCCGTGGCAAGAAGGTCGAGAAGGCTCTTGCCGAACTCGAATTCTCGCGTAAGCGGATTTCGGTTTCGGTCAAGAAGACCCTGGAAAGCGCCATCGCGAACGCCGAAAACAACCATGGTCTGGATACAGACTCCCTGGTGGTCTCGGAAGCCTTCGTTGGCAAGGCTCTGGTGATGAAGCGGTTCCATGCCCGTGCCCGCGGTCGCGGCGCGCGCATCGAGAAGCCGTTCTCGCATCTGACCATCGTCGTCCGTGAAGTCGAGGAGGCCGTCTGATGGGCCAGAAAGTTAATCCGATCGGGCTTCGCCTCGGTATCAACCGCACCTGGGATTCCCGTTGGTACGCCAACAAGGGCGAATATGGTTCGCTCCTGCAGGAA
Source organism: Pelagibacterium sp. (assembly GCA_002723255.1). Classification (GTDB taxonomy): domain Bacteria; phylum Pseudomonadota; class Alphaproteobacteria; order Rhizobiales; family Devosiaceae; genus Pelagibacterium; species Pelagibacterium nitratireducens. The sequence goes on from PBNW01000002.1 coordinate 3,924, forward strand.
GATCTCAAGATTCGCGAGATGCTCGAGAAAGAGCTCAAGCAGGCCGCTGTTTCCAAGATCGTTATCGAGCGCCCGCACCGCAAATGCCGCATTTCGATCCACTCGGCGCGTCCGGGCATCGTGATCGGCAAGAAGGGTGCGGACATCGAGAAGATCCGCAACAAGGTCAAGAAGTTCACCAATTCGGAAGTGCACATCAACATTGTTGAAGTGCGTAAGCCGGAAACCGACGCAACGCTGGTCGCACAGGGCATCGCCCAGCAACTCGAGCGCCGCGTGGCGTTCCGCCGTGCCATGAAGCGTGCCGTGCAGACGGCAATGCGCATGGGCGCCCAGGGCATCCGCGTCAATGTTGGTGGCCGTCTTGGCGGTGCCGATATCGCCCGGACCGAATGGTATCGTGAAGGCCGCGTGCCGCTTCACACCCTTCGTGCCGACGTCGACTATGGTGTTGCCGAAGCCGCGACCACCTATGGCATCATCGGGATCAAGGTCTGGATCTTCAAAGGCGAGATCATGGAACACGATCCGATGGCTCACGAGCGCCGTGCCACCGAAGGTGGTGACTCCGGCGGTCAGGGCCGCCGCGGTCCGGCTGCAAGCTGATAGGACTAAAAAAAATGCTGCAACCGAAACGTACGAAGTTCCGCAAGGCCCACAAGGGCCGGATCCACGGCGCCGCCAAAGGCGGCACCGACCTGAATTTTGGCGAATATGGCTTGAAGGCTCAGGAACCTGAGCGTATAACCGCCCGCCAGATCGAGGCCGCACGCCGCGCGATGACTCGCTATATGAAGCGTGCCGGTCGTGTGTGGATCCGGGTTTTCCCGGATGTGCCCGTGTCGTCCAAGCCGACCGAAGTCCGTATGGGTAAAGGTAAGGGTGCTCCTGAATACTGGGCAGCCCGCGTCAAGCCCGGCCGGATCATGTTCGAAGTTGACGGCGTAAGTGAAGAGATTGCGCGTGAAGCTCTGCGTCTGGCGGCCATGAAGTTGCCGATCAAGACGCGGTTCGTCAGCCGCATTGCAGATTAAGGACGTACAGCGATGGCAAAGCCGAGCGACGTTAGAGCAAAGACGGTCGACGAACTCAAGGATGAGCTCGTCAATCTGAAGAAAGAGCAGTTCAACCTGCGTTTCCAGCGCGCTACCCAGCAGCTGGAAAACACTTCTCAGGTGCGCAAGGTCCGCCGCGATATCGCGCGCGTTCAGACCGTGATCGCCGAGAAGGCGCAGGCCGGAAAGTAAGGAGACACAAATGCCCAAGCGTATCCTGCAGGGGACAGTGGTCTCCGATACGAACGAAAAAACGGTTGTGGTGAGCGTCGAGCGCCGCTTTACACACCCGATCATGAAAAAGACCGTGCGCCGGTCCAAGAAGTACCACGCCCACGACGAAGCCAATGCGGCCAAGGTCGGTGATGTGGTGCAGATCGAAGAATGTGCGCCGATCTCCAAGAATAAGCGTTGGACGCTGGTTCATCCGGCATAACGCAAGAGCTCACAAAGAGATCTAGTGCCGTGCCGGATACCGGACGCGGACCAGTAATTAAAGAAGGCAACCAGTCATGATTCAGATGCAGACGAACCTCGACGTCGCCGATAATTCGGGCGCTCGTCGTGTTATGTGCATCAAGGTGCTGGGCGGTTCGCATCGCAAGTATGCGTCTGTTGGCGACATCATCGTTGTGTCGGTCAAGGACGCCATCCCGCGCGGCCGCGTCAAGAAGGGCCAGGTGATGAAGGCCGTGGTGGTTCGCACCGCATCCGACATCCGTCGCCCCGATGGCACCGTGATCCGTTTCGACCGCAATGCGGCGGTGATCATCAACAACAACAAGGAACCGATCGGCACCCGTATCTTTGGCCCGGTTCCTCGTGAGCTGCGCGCGAAAAGCCACATGAAGATCATTTCGCTCGCGCCGGAGGTGCTGTAATGGCTGCCAAGATCAAAAAAGGTGACAAGGTCATCGTGCTGACTGGCAAGGACAAGGGCAAGACCGGCCAGGTGCTTCAGGTCATGCCGACCGATACCAAGGCACTGGTTTCCGGCATCAATCTGGTGCGTCGTCACCAGAAGCAGACCCAGAGCCAGGATGCGGGCATCATCACCAAGGAAGCCCCCATTCACCTGAGCAATATCGCTCTGGTCGATGCCAAGGACAACAAGCCGACCCGCGTCGGCTTCAAGATCGAAGACGGCGTCAAAAAGCGCGTCGCAAAGCGTTCTGGAGAAGTGATCGATGGCTGAGACATACCTTCCGCGCCTGCGCACACATTATGAAGATGTGGTGCGTGCCGGTCTCACCGAGACCTTCAACTACGTCAACCCGATGCAGGTTCCCAAGCTTGAGAAGGTCGTTCTCAACATGGGTGTCGGCGAAGCGGTTGCCGACTCCAAGAAGGTGAAGGCTGCCCTGGCCGATCTCGAAAAGATCGCCGGCCAGAAGCCCGTCGTCACCTATGCGCGCAAGTCGATCGCCGGCTTCAAGGTCCGCGAAGGCATGCCGCTCGGCGTCAAGGTCACGCTGCGTCGTGCCCAGATGTATGAATTCATCGACCGCCTGGTCAACGTCGCGTTGCCGCGCGTTCGTGACTTTCGCGGCCTGAACCCCAAGAGCTTCGATGGCCGCGGCAATTACGCCATGGGCATCAAGGAACATATCGTGTTCCCCGAGATCAACTATGACCAGATCGACCAGGTCTGGGGCATGGACGTGATCGTCTGCACCACGGCAAAGACCGACGAAGAAGCGCGCGCGCTTCTCAAGGCTTTCAATTTCCCGTTCCGCCAGTAAGCGGATAACTGGAAAAGAGACGAAAGAGAGACTTAGATGGCTAAGACTAGCTCCATCGAGAAAAACAAGCGCCGCGCCAAGCTCGCCAAGCAGTATGCACCCAAGCGGGCTGCGCTCAAGGCCAAGGCAAAGGACGCGTCGCTCAGCTTTGAAGAGCGTTTCGCTGCCCAGCTCAAGCTGGCCGAGCTGCCTCGCAATGCATCCCCGGTTCGCATTCGCAACCGCTGTGAGGTTTCGGGTCGTCCGCGCGGCTACTATCGCAAGCTCAAGCTGAGCCGTATCGCGCTCCGCGAGCTTGGCTCGATGGGCATGATCCCTGGTTTGGTCAAGTCGAGCTGGTAAGGAAAGAACGAAGATGACTCTTACAGATCCTCTCGGCGATATGCTGACCCGCATCCGCAACGCGCAGATGCGCCGTCGCGATGTCGTCCGTACGCCCGCTTCGAGCCTTCGCGCTCATGTGCTCGACGTTCTCAAGGCCGAGGGCTACATTCGTGGCTATTCGGAAGAGACCAACGAAAACGGCCTTCCCGAATTCGCCATCGAGCTGAAGTACTCGGAAAGCGAACCGGTTATCCGGGAAATTCAGCGCGTGTCGAAGCCCGGTCGCCGGGTTTATGCCTCGGTCAAGAATATTCCGGTTGTTGGCAATGGTCTTGGTGTTTCGATCCTGTCCACCCCCAAGGGCGTGATGGCCGATCACAAGGCACGTGCCGAAAACGTTGGCGGTGAGGTCCTCTGCCGCGTCTTCTAAGACGTGTTTCATGCCGGTCGTTTCAGCCGACCGGCGTGGTGCACATACGTTTGGAGTTTCCGTGTGATCGGAAGCGGGCAGGGTGAAAGCCTGCCTTCACACAACGAAAAGGCAATTTAATATGTCGCGTATTGGCAAAAAGCCGGTAGCACCGGTCAGCGGCGTGACGGTCACAGTGGACGGCCAGAAGGTCACCGCAAAAGGCTCCAAGGGTGAGCTTTCTGTGGTGCTCGTTGATCTGGTCAAGCCCGAGATGACCGATGACGGCGTCGTTGTCACCCCTGTCAACGACAGCCGTGAGGCCCGTTCGGCCTGGGGTCTGTCCCGCTCGCTCGTGCAGAACATCGTCACCGGCGTCTCGACTGGCTTTGAGCGCAAGCTCGCCATCACGGGCGTCGGCTATCGTGCCCAGATGCAGGGCTCGGACCTCAAGCTGTCCCTCGGCTTTTCCCATGAAGTGATCTTCAAGGCGCCCGACGGGATTTCGCTTGCAGCGCCCACCCAGACGGAAATCGTCGTCACGGGTATCGACAAGCAGCAGGTCGGACAGGTCGCGTCCGACATTCGTGAGTTTCGTCCGCCGGAGCCCTACAAGGGCAAGGGCGTGCGCTATGCGGATGAGCACATCTACCGCAAAGAAGGCAAGAAGAAGTAAGGATTGGTCGAGATGGCTAAGCTTTCTGGTATCGAACGGCGCAAGGCGCGTGTTCGTCGGGCTCTCAAGGCCCGTGCCAACGGTCGTCCGCGCTTGTCGGTCTTCCGTTCGGAAAAAAATATCTACGCACAGATCATCGACGATGCGAATGGCGTGACGCTGGCGTCCGCTTCTTCGCTCGAAAAAGATCTCAAGATCAAGAACGGCGCCAATCAGGCCGCAGCCTCTGAAGTTGGCAAGGCACTTGCTGTCCGCGCCACCAAGGCTGGTGTTTCGAACGTTGTGTTCGATCGCGGGTCGTATCTGTTCCATGGCCGCGTCAAGGCGCTGGCCGATGCCGCCCGCGAGGGCGGGCTGAGCTTTTAAGCGAACGCTCCTTACAAGATAAAAGAGAAAAAAGACTGGTAGGAACGATGAGAGACACTCAAGAACGCGATAGCGAATTCGTCGATCGCCTGGTGCATATCAACCGTGTTGCCAAGGTGGTAAAGGGCGGTCGTCGCTTTGGTTTTGCTGCCCTCGTGGTGGTTGGTGATCAGAAGGGCCGTGTCGGTTTCGGTCATGGCAAGGCGCGTGAAGTGCCTGAAGCCATCCGCAAGGCAACAGAGCAGGCCAAGCGTCAGATGATCCGCGTGCCGCTGCGCGAAGCGCGTACGCTGCACCATGACGTGCAGGGCCGTCACGGCGCCGGCAAGGTGATCCTGCGTGCGGCTCCGGCCGGTACCGGTATCATCGCGGGTGGCCCGATGCGCGCCGTTTTCGAAACCCTTGGTATCAACGATATCGTTGCCAAAAGCCAGGGTTCGGCAAATCCCTACAACATGGTTCGCGCCACGTTCGACGCGCTCAAGAACGTTGACAGCCCCCGTTCGGTGGCGGCCCGTCGCGGTCTCAAGGTTTCCGAGTTGCAGGCACGTCGCGGCGAAGCCGCCGTCGAGGCTTGATAGAGCGCTCGAGGAGAGAAACAATGGCTAAAAAGACCGTCATCGTCGAGCAGATCGGTTCGCCGATCCGTCGCAAGGAAGATCAGCGCGCGACACTTGTGGGCCTGGGCCTGAACAAGATGCATCGCCGCAGCGAGCTGGAAGACACGCCGTCGGTGCGCGGCATGATTTCCAAGGTCGCTCACCTCGTCCGCGTCGTGGACGAGCAGTAAGAGGGATTTGGTATTATGAAACTCAACGAGATCTCCGATAACGCCGGCGCCACCAAAGCCAGGGCACGCGTCGGTCGCGGCATCGGCTCTGGTCTTGGCAAGACCGGTGGTCGTGGCGTCAAGGGTCAGAAGTCCCGTTCGGGCGTTTCGATCAATGGCTTTGAAGGCGGGCAGATGCCGCTTCACATGCGGATGCCCAAGCGCGGCTTCAACAATCCCTTCGCCAAGAAGTGGAATGCTGTTCGTCTCGACCGCATCCAGGCCTATATCGACAGCGGCAAGCTCGACGCCAAGGGCGTCGTGGATGCAGAAGCACTGGTCAAGGCCGGCGTCATTCGCCGCGCCAAAGACGGCGTTCGCCTGATCAACAGCGGTGAATTCAAGGCCAAGAAGGTTACCTTCAAGGTCAACCACGTTTCCGCTGGTGCCGCCGCTGCCATCGAAGCGGCCGGGGGCAAAGTCGAGTTGATCGGCAAGCCTGCCGACGCCGAATAGTCGTTACAATGTTTCGAGCGCGCCCTGGTAATCTTCCCGAATACGGGGATTGCATAAGGGCGCGCTCTGACTATATCAGAGCATTGTCTTTTCCGCGGGCCCATGTGGCCCGTTCCTTTGCTCTATAAGCCACTTCAGAGGGAGCCGTTATGGCGTCTGCAGCCGAGCAACTGGCCCGAAACTTGAGTTTTTCGACCTTTTCGAAGGCCAAGGAACTCCAGAAGCGGATTTTCTTCACCCTTGGCGCGTTGCTGGTTTACCGACTCGGCACCTATATTCCGATTCCAGGCATCGACCCTGATGCTTTCGCGTCGACGTTTCAGCAGGCGCAGGGCGGCATCTTCGGGCTGTTCAACATGTTCGCCGGTGGCGCCGTTGAACGGCTTGCGATTTTCGCGCTCAATCTGATCCCCTACATTACCGCCTCCATCGTCATCCAGGTGATGTCGACGGCTTCTCCGCGCCTTGAGGCGCTCAAGAAGGAAGGCGAGAGCGGGCGGCGCAAGCTCAACCAGTACACCCGGTATCTCACGGTCATTTTCTGCGCCGTTCAGGCCTATGGCATCGCCGTGGGCCTCGAAGCCAGCGAAGGCGTCGTGGCGGATCCGGGCTGGTTCTTCCGTATTTCGACCGTCATCACGCTTGTTGGCGGCACCATGTTCCTGATGTGGCTGGGTGAACAGATGACCGCGCGCGGTGTCGGCAACGACATTTCGCTGATCATTTTTGCCGGTATCGTGGCCTCGTTGCCCGCGACCATTGCCCAGACGCTCGAACTGAGCCGCACCGGTGCGCTGCCGACCATTGCCGTCGTCGGTATTTTGGTTGGCGCCATTGTGGTGATCGGGATCATCGTGTTCTTTGAACGCGCCCAGCGCAGGCTTTTGATCCAGTATCCGAAGCGCCAGGTGGGCAACAAGATGTATCAGGGCGACACTTCGCACCTGCCGCTCAAGCTCAATACGGCCGGTGTTATCCCGGTGATCTTCGCGTCCTCGCTGCTGCTGTTGCCGGCAACGATCGCGACGTTCTCTGCGCAGGGCGATGCTCCGCAATGGCTGCAGTACATCTCGGCGCTGCTCGGGCGGGGCCAGCCGCTCTACCTGGCGCTGTTTGCCGGGATGATCATCTTCTTTGCGTTCTTTTACACCTCGATCGTTTTCAATCCGACCGAGACGGCGGACAATCTCAAGCGCTCGGGCGGGTTCATTCCGGACATTCGTCCGGGCGAAAGAACGGCGCAGCATATCGATTACGTGCTGACACGCATTACCGTGGTCGGTGCGATCTATCTGACCATCGTGGCGCTGATCCCGGAAGTGTTTTTGAGCCAGCTCAACATCTCGGCCTTTCTGGGCGGTACCTCGCTGCTCATCATGGTTACAGTGACGCTGGATACGGTGAGCCAGATTCAAAGCCACCTGATCGCGCAGCAATATGAGGGCATGGTCAAGAAATCACGTCTAGGGGGACGGAAAAGATGAGACTGGTTCTTTTGGGTCCGCCGGGCGCGGGCAAGGGTACGCAGGCACAGATTCTGGTATCGACCTATTCCATTCCGCAGCTCTCGACGGGCGACATGCTCCGGGCGGCCATTGCCGACAAGACTCGGCTGGGTCTGGAAGCCAAGGCGATTGTCGATCGCGGGGATCTGGTTTCCGACGACATCGTTTCCGGCATCATTTCCGAGCGCATGGATCAGCCCGACTGCGAGAACGGGTTCATCCTCGATGGTTTCCCGCGCACCATTGCGCAGGCTGAGGCCTTGACCCACATGCTCGACCGCAAGGGGGTTCACCTCGACGCGGTCATTGAAATCACGGCCGATCCCGATGTGCTGGTCGAACGCATCATCAATCGGGCCAAGGAAAGCGGCGGCGCAAGGGCGGACGACAATGAAGAGGTGCTGCGCAAGCGTCTCGATGTCTACACCCAGCAAACAGCGCCTCTTGTGGCGTTCTATTCCGAGCAGGGTCTGCTCAAATCAGTGGATGGAATGGCACCGATCGAGGATGTAACAGCCGCGATCAAGTCAGCGATCAGCTGACCGAAACGATTGGGCTTGCGGCGGTGTTGACTTTGATGCCGTGAGTCCTTAGAACCGCGCCCAGTCTCAGAAATTTCGAGGGCTGGATTCGGTTCCTTCCGTATAGAGAAGGGGGTCGGATGCCGGTCCCTTGTTGTTGAACGAAACGGGACGGTAACGTCCTCATATCAATTTAGGAGATCCGACGTGGCTCGTATTGCTGGCGTCAATATCCCGACGAACAAGCGCGTGGTTATCGCGTTGCAGTATATTCACGGGATTGGGCCGAAGATGGCCTCTGAAATCTGCGAAAAGGTGTCCATTCCGGCCGAGCGGCGCGTGAATGAGCTGACCGACGCGGAAGTTATCCAGATTCGCGAAACCATCGACCGTGACTATCAGGTCGAGGGTGACCTTCGCCGTTCGGTTGCCATGAACATCAAGCGTTTGATGGATCTGGGCAACTATCGCGGCCTGCGTCATCGTCGCGGTCTGCCGGTGCGCGGTCAGCGGACCCACACCAATGCCCGTACCCGCAAGGGCCCTGCAAAGGCCATCGCGGGCAAGAAGAAATAAGAAAGCCGGGATGGAGCGGCAGGGGCGGGCAGTAGTGTCCGGCCGGAACGTTCCGCTTCGGGTTTCTTGAGGTGTAGCCGCTGGAACCACGGCGGCGCTAGAGATCACTAGAGGAAGTAAATGGCTAAAGCAGAAACTACGCGCGTTCGCCGCCGCGAGCGCAAGAATATCAGTGCTGGCGTTGCACATGTGAACGCCTCGTTCAAAAACACGATGGTCACCATCACCGACGTTCAGGGCAATACGATCTCCTGGTCCTCCGCCGGTACGATGGGTTTCAAGGGTTCGCGCAAATCGACCCCTTACGCAGCCCAGATGGCTGCAGAAGACGCTGCCAAGAAGGCGCAGGAACACGGCATGAAGACCCTTGAGGTCGAAGTTCGTGGCCCGGGTTCAGGTCGTGAATCGGCACTGCGTGCCCTTCAGGCTGCCGGCTTCACTGTCACTTCCATCCGGGACGTTACATCCATTCCGCATAATGGGTGTCGGCCGCGCAAGCGTCGTCGCGTCTGATGTGAATGGACCTCGGCAGGGCCAGCCGGGGTTCTTTTACGGTTTGCGGCATGGCGGCCGGGCAGGGCCGCGATTTTAAAAAGGAAGTTGGACGTGATGATCCAGAAAAACTGGCAGGAACTGATTAAGCCGACCAAGCTCGACGTCGTTCCGGGCAGCGATTCCGCGCGCGTCGCCTCCGTGGTCGCCGAACCGCTTGAACGCGGTTATGGCCTGACCCTGGGCAACACGCTGCGCCGGGTTCTGCTCTCGTCGCTGCAGGGTGCGGCAATCACCGCCATCCAGATCGATGGCGTATTGCATGAATTCTCGTCGATTCCCGGCGTGCGTGAGGACGTGACAGATCTCGTTCTCAACATCAAGGAAATCGCCATCAAGATGGAAGACGAAGGGCCCAAGCGCCTTACGCTTTCCAAGCAGGGTCCGGGTGCCGTCATCGCTGGCGACATCAAGACCACCGGCGACATCGAAGTGCTCAATCCTGACCTTGTCATCTGTCACCTTGATGACGGTGCCGAGATCAATATCGAGTTCACGGTCAATACCGGCAAGGGTTATGTTCCGGCCGACCGCAACAAGCCCGAAGATGCACCGATCGGTTACATTGCCGTCGATGCTCTGTTCTCGCCGGTCAAGCGCGTCAGCTACAAGGTCGAAAAGACCCGTGAGGGCCAGAACCTGGACTTTGACAAGCTGAGCATGCAGATCGAGACCAACGGCGCGATCAGCCCCGAAGACGCGCTGGCCTTTGCGGCCCGCATCGTTCAGGATCAGCTCTCGGTCTTCGTAAATTTCGAAGAGCCCACCAAGGAAAAGGCAGAGGATTCGACACCCGAACTCGCCTTCAACCCGGCGTTGCTCAAGAAGGTGGACGAACTCGAGTTGTCTGTGCGTTCGGCGAACTGCCTCAAGAACGACAACATCGTTTATATCGGCGATCTCATCCAGAAGACGGAAGCGGAAATGCTCCGCACGCCGAACTTCGGGCGCAAGTCGCTCAACGAGATCAAGGAAGTGTTGGCCCAGATGGGGCTCCATCTCGGGATGGACGTCAACAACTGGCCGCCCGAAAACATCGAAGACCTCGCCAAGCGTTACGAAGATCACTACTGATCTTCCGCGGGCCAAAAGCTACTAGGAGAGTACCATGCGCCACGGTAAAGCCGGCCGCAAACTGAACCGGACCTCTTCGCATCGCAAGGCGATGTTCAAGAACATGTCCGCAGCATTGATCAAGCACGAACAGATCGTGACGACCCTGCCCAAGGCGAAGGAGTTGCGTCCGATCGTCGAAAAGCTCATCACCCTTGGCAAGCGCGGCGATCTGCATGCCCGCCGCCAGGCCATCGCCCAGATCGGCGATGAGACCATGGTCAAGAAGCTGTTCGATATTTTGGGCCCGCGTTACAAGGACCGCAATGGTGGCTACACCCGCGTCCTCAAGGCCGGCTTCCGTCACGGCGATAATGCCCCGGTCGGCATCATCGAGTTCGTCGATCGCGACGTCGAGGCCCGGGGCAAGGATTCCGGCCCGACCGCCGACTTCACGCGTGATGAAGAGAGCGAAGCCGCGTAGGCGGTTTCTTCCTGCTGTAGAATTGAAAAGGCGGCTTGTGAGCCGCCTTTTTTCGTTCTTACAGATCGGCTTGGCTTAGGCCCCATGCTGCATAGAGGACTTTGAGCTCCCTCGTGCTCCGGCAAAAGACATGCGGCAGCCCTGTTTGAATTGCGCTCTGACGGGTTCCCTCTGCCTTGTTGCGGGTCTTCCATAGCCAGGCAAGCATCTCCCATTTGACCGAGTCACGGTCCCCTTCGAGTCCGCCAGCCCGACGCCGCCGGGATAGGCTGCGGCGCAAATAGCGCAGGGTGCGCACGGCAAGATTTTCATCGAGCACGATGATGCCGGTGGCCCGCGCCACGCGCTGTGGCATCAGGACCGAATAGGAGCCGTCCATGATCCATGCCGGCTCGGCGATAGCAGCATCGTGCAGAGCCGCGAATTCGGCGTCGGGGCGCTGTTCCCAATCGGTGCCGGGTATGTGCCGCAGCCGGTCAAGGTGAATGGCAGGGACGCCGAGCCGCATTCCAAGCGCTTCAGTGAGTGTCGATTTTCCCGAGTTCGTCGGACCGAGCACCATGATCCGCGGCCCGAGTGCTTCGGGCCGCGGCAATTGGCCGTTGCCGGCGTCCATCACACGAGAATGTCGTCGACCCAATAGAGGTCGCGACGGTCAAAGCCGTTGAACGGGGTGAGGGAGGCCTGCGTGTAGGCGCCCATCAGGCCGAACTCGATATAATCGTCCTCGGTGATGGCGGCCGGCAGGATGAAGGTCTGGGGCATGACGTCGTAGCTGTCGCAGGTCGGCCCGAAGATCTTGAAGTCCCAGCTCTCACCGGTCAGCACCTTGTCGCCGCGCCACACGCGGATCGGCGGCATGAACTCAAGGATCATCGCTTCCATCAGCGAGCCATAGACGCCGTCGTTGAGATAGACCGACTGTTCGCCGCGCACGTGTTTGACGCGCAGCAGGAGCGATGTGCAGCCCGTGGATAGGCCGCGTCCGGGCTCGGCAATCAGTTCGGGCTTGTTCGAGCCGAACGTATCGGCGACAGCGTTGCGGATGGTCTCGAAATAGACGTCGAGGGGCGGGGCCGAATTGGTGATGTAGGGGGCGGGAAAGCCGCCGCCGATATTGAGGCGCTTGAGCTCGATGCCCGAGGCCTGGGCGATGCGCCCTGCAGCGGCGATGTGGCGCTCATAGGCATAGGCTTCCTCGCACTGGCTGCCGACGTGGAAGCACAGCGAGGTCGAATATCCCATGGCCTTGGCCAATGTGCAGATCGCGATGGCGCCTTCCTCCATAACGCCGAACTTGGTGCCGAAATCGTAGGATTTGAGCGCCTTGCCGGCCTTGAAGCGCACAGTCACCTCGACATCCTCGCTGGGCGGGATGACGGCGGCGAGCTGGTCGAGCTGGGCCACATGGTCGATGGTAAAGGAGCGAACCCCGAATTCGGAATAGGCGCGCTCGATCTCTCGACGAGACTTGATGGGATTGTTGTAGTGCATCCCGGCTTGAGGCGCGTATTTGCGGATCAGGGCCATCTCGGTGTTGGAGGCAACATCGTAGGCCTTGAGCCCCTCGCGATTCATGATCTCGAGGATATGGGGCGAAGGATTGGATTTGACTGCATAGGTCAACAGGCCATCAAAGCCCGCCTTGAAGGTATTTATTGCATCGACCAGAAGCCGTTCGGAAAACAGGAAACTCGGATAGTCGGGTTCCTCGGTGGCGATCAGTTCTGCGGTGTTCGCGTATGTGCGAGACGGCGCGTGGTCCATTGACCTTGATACCTTGTACGGGGGTTGAAAGCGCGCGTGTATAGGGCTCATTGCCCCCCTCTGCAATGGCCAATTTCGCCTATAGAGACAGGTTGTGACGATTCTTTGTGCGGGGTCAAAATTGCCACGCTTTTGCCGCCAACCTTACGAGCTTGTCACTTGAAACCGGAGCCTTGGCGACTAACCTCTGACGCGCGTTGCAAGCTCCGGAGTCTCCCCATGTTCCGCAAGTCGATTGTTGCTATTCTTCTGGTCCTCGCACCTGCCGCGGCCTTTGCCCAGGTCGAGCGGACGGTGCCGCAGAGCCAGGAGGAAATCCAACTCTCCTATTCGCCGGTGGTCCAGCAGGTCGCGCCGGCGGTCGTCAATGTCTATGCAACCCGGGTCACCCAGCAGCAGAGCGGTTTTGGCGATCCTTTCTTCGACCAGTTTTTCGGTCGCTCGCCGCTCTTCAACCAGCGGCCGCAGACCTCGCAATCGCTGGGGTCGGGCGTGATTGTCAGTGCGGATGGCATGATCCTCACCAACAATCACGTCGTGGAAGGGGCGACCGATATTCGGATTGTGCTCAATGACGGGCGGGAATATCCCGTCGAACTGGTGCTGGCCGACCCCTCTACCGATCTGGCCGTGCTCAGGGCCGAGGATGGGGCGGGGGAGTTTCCCTTCGTGTCATTTGCCGATTCCGACCAGTTGGAGGTCGGCGATCTCGTTCTGGCCATCGGCAATCCGTTCGGAGTGGGGCAATCGGTGTCCAGCGGTATCGTTTCGGCACTGGCGCGAACCGGCATGGGGATGACCGACTATCAATTCTTCATCCAGACCGACGCAGCGATCAATCCGGGCAATTCGGGCGGTGCGCTGGTCGATATGAACGGGCAACTGGTCGGTATCAACACGGCGCTGTTTACCCGCTCGGGCGGCTCGCAGGGCATCGGGTTCGCCATACCCTCCAATATGGCGCGGGTGATCGCCGATGCGGGCGCGGCGGGTGGCGAGATCATGCGGCCCTGGCTCGGCGCGCAGATGCAGATGCTGGACGCCGACCTGGCCGCCAGCCTGGGACTGGTGACGCCGCGCGGGGCACTGGTAACTGAAATCGCGCCCGACAGCCCGGCCGAGGCGGCAGGGCTGGCTTCGGGCGACGTGATCACCGCGATCGATGGGGTGGCGGTTCAGGACCCCGAAGCGCTCAACTATCGCGTTGCGACCAAGCCGGTCGGCTCGATCTCCGAATTGACGCTGTGGCGGAACGGCGCCGAGACGACTGCCGCACTGGAAATGGGGGCGCCGCCCGCGACTTCGGACCGGCAGGCGACGATTTCGGGCAATACGCGATTTGCAGGGGTCAGCGCGGCTGAACTGAACCCCGCATTGGCGCAGCAATTGGGGCTGGGCTTTTCAACGCAGGGGGTCGCCGTCGTCGAGGTTGAGGCGGGAAGCCCGGCGGCGCGCATGGGGCTCGAGCAAGGCGATGTGATCGTTGCGCTGAACGGCACGGAAATTCGTGATATTGAAACCTTCGAATCCCTAGCCAGCCAGCGCCCGCGCGCCTGGCAGATCATCCTGCAACGCGAAGGCAGGGTCATCCGTTCGGTGGTGAGCGGATGATAGTTTTGTGAGGTGCGATGAGCGACCTTTTTCCCGAGGACCTTCCAGCCTCCCGACCGACGGATGAACCGGGCGCCGACCGGCCGCTGGCCGACCGGCTGCGGCCGAAATCGCTCGATGAGGTGATCGGGCAGACCCATATCATCGGGCCCGACGGCACGCTGCGGCGGATGCTGGCGTCGGGGCGGCTGGGTTCGCTCATCCTGTGGGGGCCGCCGGGAACCGGCAAGACGACAGTGGCGCGGTTGCTGGCCGATGCAGTGGACTATCGGTTCGAGCAGATTTCGGCGATCTTTTCGGGGGTAGCGGACCTCAAGAAGGTGTTCGAAACGGCGCGCACGGCGCGGCGGGCCGGGCAGCGTACGCTGCTGTTCGTCGATGAAATCCATCGCTTCAACCGGGCGCAGCAGGACAGTTTTCTTCCCGTCATGGAAGATGGCACCGTGGTGCTGGTCGGGGCGACGACGGAGAACCCCAGTTTCGAGCTCAACGCGGCGCTTCTGTCGCGCGCGCAGGTGCTCAAGTTTACCAGTCTCGACCGTGACGATCTCGATGCGCTTGCCACGCGGGCCGAAGAGGAATTGGGCAAGGCACTGCCGCTCGATGAGGACGCGCGGCAGACGCTGATCGGGCTGGCCGATGGCGATGGGCGGGCCATGCTGGGGTTGATCGAGGAGATCATTGCCGCAACCGGACCGGATGACGTTTTAGATCCTGCAGGGCTGGCGCGTCTGGTTCAGCGGCGGGCGCCGATCTACGACAAGAGCCAGGACGGGCATTACAACCTGATTTCGGCGCTGCACAAGACTGTGCGCGGATCGGATCCCGATGCGGCGCTCTATTATTTCGCGCGCATGATCGATGCGGGCAAGGATCCGATGTATCTGGCGCGGCGGCTGATCCGCATGGCGGTCGAAGATATCGGCATGGCCGATCCACAGGCACTTCCCATCGCCACGGCCGCCAAGGACGCCTATCACATGCTCGGCTCGCCCGAGGGCGAACTGGCGCTGGCCGAAGTGGTGGTTTATCTGGCCACGGCACCGAAATCGAACGCGCTTTACAATGCCTACAACCGAGCACTGGCCCTGGCCAAAAAGACCGGCTCGCCGACGCCGCCCATGGCCATTCTCAATGCGCCGACCAAGCTGATGAAGTCCGAGGGGTATGGCGAGGGCTATATCTACGACCACGACACCCCCGAGGGGTTTTCGGGGCAGGAGTATTTTCCCGAAAAGATCGGGCGGCAGGATTTCTATCAGCCGGTCGAGCGCGGGTTTGAACGCGATATCAAGAAGCGGATGGACTATTTCACAAAATTGCGTGCGACCAGGCGCGATAGCTAAACGGCGACTTCGCCCATGACGGCGGAGTGATTTCCCGCTAGAAGGGCCGCGAATGACAAAGGACAGAGTTTTATGAGCGGCGTGCAATTGCGGGAAGTGGCGGCGGATGAGGACGGGATGCGGCTCGACCGCTGGTTCTCGGTTCATTTTCCCGACCTGAGCTTCGGGCGGCTGCAAAAGCTGCTGCGCTCGGGGCAGGTTCGGGTCGATAGCGGGCGCGTGGCCACCAATGCGCGGCTGGTCACCGGGCAGACGGTGCGCGTGCCGCCGCTGGGCGATGCGCCTGTTCGCTCGCCGGGCGCGCCGCGGATCAATCAGAAAGATGCCGATTTCCTGCGCGACCTCATTTTGTATGAGGATGACGAGGTCTATGTGTTCAACAAGCCGCACGGACTTGCCGTGCAGGGCGGATCGGGCACCAAGCGCCATATCGACGGCATGCTCAAATCGCTGCCCAACAAGAAGGGGGAGCCGCCGCGGCTGGTTCACCGCCTCGACCGGGATACGTCAGGGTGCCTGCTGGTGGCCAAGACCCGGGCAGCGGCCAGCCATTTCGGCACGGTGTTCCGTTCGCGCTCGGCGCGCAAGATCTATTGGGCGATCACGATTGGCGTTCCCCATCCTCGCCAGGGGCGGATTTCGTGCTTTCTGGCACGGCAATCGACCCAGGATGGCGAGCAGATGGTGGTTGTCGAAAACGGCACCGAGGGCGCGCAGCATTCAGTGAGCTATTATTCGGTGACCGAGAGCGCGGCCAACCAGTTCGCCTGGGTGACGCTCAAGCCGGTGACCGGGCGCACGCACCAGTTGCGGGTGCACATGATGGAACTGGGCACGCCCATTCTCGACGATCCGCGCTACAACACGCTGGAAAACTGGAATTTCGAGCGGCCCGAGGAACTGGGCAACGGGCTGCATCTGCACGCGAGGCGGCTGGCCATTCCGCTGCGCAGCGGCAAGAGGCTCGATATCACGGCGCCGCTGCCGCCGCATATGAAGGCGAGCTTTGAAACGCTGGGGTTCAATGCCAATCAGTATGATGTGCAGGATGTCGATCCGGAGGACGATGCGTGATGGCCGAGCCGCGTCTTGTCATGTTCGATATGGACGGCACGCTGATCGACTCCGGTTCGATCATTGCCGAGCATATGGCCGCGACGTTCCGCGATCACGGGCTGGACGTGCCTACGGCGGAAATGTCTCATTCGATCATCGGTCTGTCGCTGGAAATTGCCATGGAACGGCTGGCGCAATGCGATGCGGAGACAGCCATCCTGATGGCAGGGACCTACCGCCAGCACTACCGCGCCATGCTGGCCGGAGGTGATCAGCATGAGCCGCTTTATGCAGGGGCGCTGGAGGCGCTGAACCGTTTGCGGGTGCATGAGACCTCGATCCTTGGTATTGCCACCGGCAAGGGGCTGAGCGGGGTTAATCGCATTCTGGCGCTGCACGCATTGGCGGATCATTTCGTGACTCTGCAAACCCCCGACCACAATCCGTCGAAACCTCATCCGGGAATGATCCTGCGGGCTTGCGCGGAGACCGGGATCGATCCCGACTGCACGGTGATGATCGGGGATACGACGTTCGACATGGAGCTGGGGCGGTCGGCCGGAGCGCGGACCATCGGGGTGAGCTGGGGGTATCACGCCCGCGTTGCGCTCGAAGAGAGTGGTGCCCATATCATCATCGACGATTATGCCGATCTCGATGACGCTATCGAAAGGGTTTTGAGCTGATGCGCGAATTTCTCGAAGACGCGATCCGGCACCAGGATGCGGGGCAGGGCCGTCATCAGAAGGATCTGATCCGCGAGTTGCCCAAGCGCTTTTATAAATCGGTGGACGTTGCCGAGACTGATGGCGTTTTTGCTGTGCTGCTTGACGGGCGCGTGACCAAGACGCCGACCGGCAAGCAGGTTGGCGTTGGTCATCCCGATCTTGCAGCGCGCATGCGCGAGGAATGGGATGCGCAGGGCGATCGCATCGATCCCGATATGATGCCGCATGTCAAACTGATCAATTCGGCCGTCGAAGCGGGCGAGGAATCACGTCCCGCACTGCTTGACGAAGTGGTGAAATATGCGGGCAACGATCTGCTGCTCTATCGCGCCGACAGCCCGCGCGAGCTTGTCGAAAAGCAGGAGCAGATCTGGGACGATGTGCTGGTGCGGATCGCACGGCATTTTTCGGTGAGCTTCCAGCCCACAGTCGGGATCATGCATAAGGCGCAATCTGTCGACATGCTGAAAAAGCTCAGAGATGCCATCGAGCCGCTGCACCATGTGCCTGCGACTGCGATGGTGTCGGTGACGGGGCTCACCGGCTCGGGCCTGCTGGCGGTTGGTCTGCGCGAGCGGCTGGTCGATGCCGATACCGCGTGGACCGCAGCCCATGTTGATGAGGACTACCAGATTTCGCTGTGGGGCGAGGATTACGAGGCGGCGGCGCGGCGTCGGCAGCGGCGTCTCGAATTTGATGCCGCGGTCAATGTTATCAACCTGTTAGGCTGATTTCCTGCCGGCCTGATTCAGCAGCCAGTCAGCCATATCCGGCGCAATCTCGCGCACTGGACCGAGCACGAAATCGCGCTCATGGGCGTAAGGATGCGGCAAGGTAAGGCGCTCGGATTCCATCGTCACATCATCGTAGGTGATGACGTCGATATCGATGCTGCGCGGGCCCCATTTCTCAATACGGACGCGTCCGATCTCGGCTTCGGTGGCAAGGCAGAAGTCGAGAAGCTCGAGCGGGGCCAGGGTGGTTTCGATCAGAACGGCGCCGTTGTGAAACCGGTTCTGATCGGTCTTGCCCCAGGGTTCGCTGACGATCAGTTTGCTTTGTTTCAAAAGGAAAATCTGCGGATGGCCAACGATGGCCTCAATGGCTTTGGCGATCTGGTGCGCGGGCTCGCCAATATTGGCGCCCAGCGCCAGAACGGCGCGGGCCATCAGATTTGCTCCCGCGTCCTGACCATTTCGATGGCGGCTTCGCCGGCCACGATGGGCAGGGGCGCTTCGGGCTTTCTGACCTTGATGCGGATCCAGTCGAGCTTGTCGAAGCGTTCGAATAGACGCGCCATGATGTGATGGCCGAGCGCCTCGATGAGCTTGAAACGCCTTTCCTCGAAGGCTTCCTTCACCAGATCGTAGATATGGGCATAGGAAATCGTGGAGGCCACATCATCGGAGCGGGCGGCCTCGGACATGTCCAGCCCCAGCTCGAGATCGATGCGGAAGCGCTGGCCGAGGGCGTTTTCCTCCATCATGACACCGTGGTAGCCATAAAAGGCCAGCCCGGCCAGAATGATGCGGTCGCGATCGGCAAAGCTGTCCATGGGACTCACCCCTCCAGTTGCGGCGGACCATAGAGCGTGGCGGCAGCCACGCGCAAGGCGTCGCGATTGGCACGCACGTCATGGACGCGGAAAATGTGCCCGCCCTTTAGATAGCCCAGCACAGAGGTTGCGATGGTGCCCGAAACGCGCTCCTTGGGCGGCACATCGAGTAGATTGCCGATCATGCGTTTGCGGGAGGTCCCAACCAGCAAGGGAAAGCCGAGCGCGTGCAATTCATCGAGGCGGTTGAGGAGTTCGTAATTCTCGGCAAAGGATTTCGCAAAGCCAAAACCCGGATCGAGAATGATTGCGTCTCTTGCGATACCTGCCTTGAGCGCGATGTCCACTGACCGTGACAGCCAGCGCTTCATTTCATCGATCAGGTCGCGCGCGGTATCACGCCCGGTGTCCCAGTGCATGGCGATGATTGGCGCGCGGTGATGGGCGGCTACGTCGGCGATTTCCGGATCGCGCTGCAGGCCTTGGACATCATTGATGATTTTGGCGCCCGCCTGGACCGCCTGATCTGCCACCAGGGCCTTGTAGGTGTCGATGGAGATCGGGGCTTCAAAACCGCGCTCCGCAAGGGCGTCGAGCAAGGGCATGACCCTGTCGAGTTCGTCCTGTACGCTCACTTCTTCAGAGCCCGGCCGGGTGCTTTCGCCGCCGATATCGATGATATCGGCGCCTTCGGCAGCGAGGTCTTCGGCATGGGAGATGGCCGCGTCGCGGGCGAAGAAATCGCCGCCATCGGAAAAGCTGTCGGGGGTTACGTTCAAAATGCCCATGACGAGAGGCGTGCGGCCCAGTTTCAGCGGGCCGCCAGCCATCGGGACGTCATAGGCGCGGTGGGTCACTGCGCCGAACCAGCCGGGACCGCATAGAGGTCGTATTCGTCGGAATCAACGACTGTCACCGAGATCATGTCGCCGGGCTTGATACCTGAGGCGTTCTCGACGATGACATTGCCGTCGATCTCCGGAGCATCCCATTGCGAACGGGCAATCACGCGCTGCTCTTCGGGTTCGACGTCATCGACAAGCACGTCGATGGTGCGACCGACGCGGGACGCCAGCCGTTCGGCGGAAACCTCCTGCAGGGCTTCCATGAGGCGTCCATAGCGTTCCTGCTTGAGCTCATCGGGGATTTCATCGAGGCCCAGATCGTTGGCGCGGGCGCCGGTGACCGGCTCGTAGGGGAACGCCCCGGCGCGGTCGATCTTGGTCTCGTGGACCCAATCGAGCAGCATCTGGAAGTCCTCTTCCGTCTCGCCGGGGAAGCCGACGATGAAGGTCGAGCGGATGGCGAGGTCGGGGCAGGCTTCGCGCCATTTGCGGATGCGGTCGGCGGTCTTTTCTTGATTGGCCGGGCGCCGCATGGATTTGAGAACCTGCGGGCTGGCGTGCTGGAAGGGGATGTCGAGATAGGGCAGGATCACCCCGTCGGCCATTAGCGGAATGACGTTATCGACGTGGGGGTAGGGATAGACGTAGTGCATCCGAACCCAGGCGCCGAGCTTGCCCATTTCCTCGGCCAGCGTCTGGAACCGCGCTTCGACCTGACGTCCGCGATAGGGGGACGTGGCGTATTTGATGTCCACGCCATAGGCCGAGGTGTCCTGGGAGATGACCATGATCTCCTTGACGCCCGCCTTGACCAGCCGCTCGGCTTCATAAAGCACGGAGGCGATGGGGCGCGAGACGAGATCGCCTCGTATCGACGGGATGATGCAGAAGGTGCAGCGGTTGTTGCAGCCTTCGGAAATCTTGAGATAGGCGTAGTGGCGCGGGGTGAGCCGCAGACCCTGTTCGGGGACGAGATCGACAAAGGCGTTGGGCACCGGGGGCACAGCCTGATGGACCGCGTCGACGACCGCTTCATACTGGTGGGCGCCCGAGACGGCCAGGACGCCCGGATGGGTCTTGCGGATCAACTCTTCCTCGCCGCCGAGACAGCCAGTGACGATGACGCGGCCGTTTTCCGAAATCGCCTCACCGATGGCGTCGAGGCTTTCAGCCTTGGCGCTGTCGAGAAAGCCGCAGGTGTTGACGATGACGACATCGGCGCCCTCATAGGAGGGTGAAAAGCTGTAGCCTTGCGCACGCAGGGTCGTCAGGATGCGCTCGGAATCGACGAGGGCCTTGGGGCAGCCGAGGCTGACGAGGCCGATCTTTGGGGCGTTTTGTGTTGGTGTTGGCGCGCTCATGGGCGTCCGCTGGTCCTTGAAAAGGCGAGATTGCCGAAGGTGCCGGGCCAAGCGGGCCGGCGCCATGGGATATGAAACTCGCATGAATTTGCGCGTGTCATATCGGAAAGTGCGCAAAGGTCAATCTTTGCGCACTTCATAGCTGCGTTGATGTCAGGGCGCAGCGCCCGGATTTCAAGCTTTGGGCGCCGGTTTTGCCCGGCTTGGACGCCGTTTGGCCGCGGGCTTGGGGGCGTCGGCATCCGGCATCGCTGCTGGCTCCTCGGCAACCGGCGTTGCCGGTGGCGTGGGGGCAACCGGAGCGGGTGCCACCGGCTCGACCGGGTCGGGCTCCTGATCGGCCAGGTCCTCGATCGCCTCGCGAACGTCATCGATCAGCGAAGCGCCCAAATGTTCGGGCTCATAGGTTTCGGCCTCTGCGCTGTTGGCGCGGAAGAAAACGATGACGGCTTCGCACACAATGCGCAACGCTACGAAAGCCAAAAGCCCGAAGACGACGATTTCGAGCAGGCCCCACAGCCCGTTGCCAAAGCCGAACCGGAAGCTCGAAAAGAAGTGATTGACCGCCCACAGCGCAATGCCCGCCAGGCCAAGCATATAGAGGATCGTCACAAGGCGTGGCGAGATGATCCGGCCCAGATTGAACAGGACACTGCCCGTTGCGAGCTTTCGCAGGTCGTCGAAGCGCATTTTTTGTCCCCTTGCACCCAAATCGGGTGAACTGAATCGGGTCACCTTGTCGCGATCACAGCGCAGAGGCAAGCCTTGCCGGCCCGAAGTGCGTTTCAAAGCGTGATTTGAGGACCGAATCCACCTCGGCCATCGAAACGATCTGCCCCAGATCCTCAAAGCTCGTGACTCCGTGCTGGCTAACGCCGCACGGCACGATGCCGGAATAATGATCGAGATCAGGGCTGATGTTGAGCGATATACCGTGGAAGCTGACCCAGCGGGAAACCCGTACGCCGATGGCGGCAATCTTGTCTTCAACGAATGGGCCTTTGTCGGGGCGCTTGACCCAGACGCCGATACGCCCTTCGCGTTTTTCGCCCTTGATATTGAAGGCCGCCAGAGTGTCGATCACCCAGTTTTCAAGCCCGGCCACCAGGCATCGGATGTCCCGTCCGCGCTCGCGAAGGTCGAGCATCACATAGGCGACCCGCTGGCCGGGGCCGTGATAGGTGAATTGTCCACCCCGCCCCGCCTCGAACACGGGAAAACGGTCGGGTATTAAAAGGTCCTCGGTTTTGGCGGAGGTGCCGGCGGTATAAAGGGGAGGGTGCTCGACCAGCCATATGGCTTCGGACGCCTCACCGGCTGCAATCGCGCGGGCGCGGCCTTCCATTGCCGCAAGAGCATCG
Organism: Pelagibacterium sp.; assembly: GCA_002723255.1. GTDB lineage: Bacteria > Pseudomonadota > Alphaproteobacteria > Rhizobiales > Devosiaceae > Pelagibacterium > Pelagibacterium nitratireducens. The sequence continues at coordinate 26,102 of PBNW01000002.1, forward strand.
GGGGATTCCACCTGCGACTCGGCAATGATCCAGTTGGCCGGAATTCCGTCGGTCCGTTTGAGCTTGGGCGCGCTCGCACAAATGTTCATCTGGTCAGTCTTTAACGCTTCACTAACCATGACGCCTCAATGTCGAAGCCGACGCGCGGGGAAAGCCGATTCTCGCCGTATGATTTGCATCTGGCGGTCCGGATTTTTTGATGAATACGCTTGAAACCATCGAAATCGATGTCTCCGTGGAACTGGGGGCGGCCGTCCTGCCGGTCCATCACCTGCTGCGCATGGGGCGCGGCGCGGTGATCGAACTCGATGCCTTCGAGAACGACGCCATGCGTATCTATGCCAACAACACGCTGATCGCAAAGGGCGAGGTTCAGGTCGACGAGGGACAGCTTAATGTGGTGGTCACCGAGAAGGTCATCAAGCCCGCCTGACGCCCGGAGCATTTTTTGCTTTTGTCTGAATCGCTCAAACTGCCCTGAGCCTTTGTTTGTCGCGCTTCCGAACCGGATAGGTGGCTTCCACTTATGCTGGAACCGCTTCAGCGCAAAACTTTATTCCCAAACGGCGAAATAGCCCTTGAGGGACACCAAACCATTTGCTACATGCAGCCTCGCTTCGCCCGAGGGTGCAGCATTCCCCAGACAGTGCGGTCGTGGCGGAATTGGTAGACGCGCAGCGTTGAGGTCGCTGTGGGGTAACTCCCGTGGAAGTTCGAGTCTTCTCGACCGCACCATCTCTGGCCCAGGGGCCATTTTCATTACATTACGCCGGTCATCCTGGAGCGCGTCCCAGCAAAAGCATGTCCTCGACGCGATCGGGGATGGAAACGGTCTTGCGGTTCGGACGCGCGACAAAACAACGGCTCTAGTGGGCGTGCTCGGCGTTCTTCTTGCGGGTTTCCGCCGCCTTCTTGGCTGAGGCGGAACGTTCGCTGGCCGGACGATTTGCGCTGGCTTCGCCGCCTTTTTTTCCGCCCTTGCGGGCAGCTTCGTGAGTGTCCTTGTGTCCTCGGCCCGAGCCCGACTTGTTGCCGCCGCCCGATTCCTTGTTGACGGTTGCCCAGGCGCGCCGCTCGGCTTCATCCTCGGAAACGCCGCGGTCTTCGTAACCTTCGGCGATGTGATCGGCCTTGCGTTCCTGTTTGTCGGTGTATTTGGATTTATCTCCGCGTGGCATGGCCATGTCTCCTTGTTCACGTCTGTCGCTCAAAGGCGTTGGGCGGGCCAAGGGTTCCGGATCCGCCTCACAGATCATAAGGGCGTCAGAGGTGTTTTTGCATGTCTGCCGCGCTTCGATCACCTGGAACTGGAGGTTGGGTCGGAGGCTCGGGGCCGTACCGGCAAAATCGGTGCATGCTCGGTCGGATGGGTCCGAAATGCCCGAATTCCGGCAATCTATCGCCGATCACATTCTCGTCATCATCGTCCAAGAGGGTTGCGGGATTGGGTTTGCGAAAGCCCGACAAATTGAGTTCGTCTCCGAGAGGCGTTCCACACCGAACGGAAAAGGACACAAAATGGGTATTCGAAACACCATGACCGCACTGACCGCCAGCGTCATATTCGCAGCAAGCGCAGGCGGTGCGGTTCTGGCTCAGGACGCCGCACCGGCAACTCCTGAGCAGCCCCCCATGGCGGCGCCTGCCACTGATTTTGACCAAGGTCAGATTGAGTCATTCGCGGTCGCTTACGTTCAAATCATGGATATCGGCATGCAGGCGGAACAGCAGCTGCAAAGCGCCGAGACCGACGACGACCGGGCAGTAATCCAGATGATGGCCCAGGAGCAAATGGCGAGCACAGTTGAAAGCACCGATGGCATTTCGGTCGATGAGTACAACGCCATTCTGACCGCGGCACAGGCCGATCCGGTATTTGCCGAAGAAGTCGGGGGCGCCATCGAGGCGATTGTCCAGCCGGCGAACTGACCATCCCAATCAACCGTGCATTAAACAGGGAGAGACAAAAATGCGCAAAATTCTTGCTGTACTTGCATTGCCACTATTGTTGGCGGCTGCCGCATGCGACATGCCGCCATCCGAAGACGGCGGGGTTCCCACTGCTGCGACAAGCATGACGTCGGCGCCGGGCCCGCAAGGGTAACTGGCATCGAACGGAAAGGGGTGTCGGGGCAGATGCTCCTTTCTGTGACGTCCGGCGTTGGACACGGAGGTGTTGCAGATTTGTCGCGGTCCCGGCCAGGATCGCTTAAAAGCCGCAATCGGGCCGTCATGGGGCGGAATTATGGTGAGAGAAGTTTTAACCCTTGTGGTTAATTATTGCTCACGTTGTTGATTCTTGCCTGGGTAGCTATCGATGAGCCTGACACGCCGCGGATTTCTTGTAGGGCTTCCGCTTTTTCTGGCTGCGTGTTCAACGCGCACCTCTTCTTCCGTTTCTTCCATGTCCATGGTCAATGCTTACGGGCCCGTGACCGATGAGCCGTTTCCGCTTGCCGCGCTGAACGCACGGCTCATAAAGCCGGAGTTGCGGCGGCAGCGCGTAGATTATGAGACCAACCATCCCAAGGGCACTATCGTCGTCGATACGCCCGCCCGCTTCCTTTACCTTGTCGAAGATGAGGGCAAGGCGATGCGTTATGGCGTCGGTGTCGGACGCGAAGGGCTTGCGCTACGCGGCAATGCCTATATCGGGCGCAAGGCGGAATGGCCGAGCTGGACACCCACCGCAAACATGCTGCGCCGCGATCCCGAGGCCAACGGGCCTTATCGCAACGGCATGGCGGGCGGGCCGAACAATCCTTTGGGAGCCCGTGCGCTTTATCTTTACCGGAGCGGCGGGGACACGATGTTCCGTATCCACGGCACCAACCAGCCGCAATCGATCGGGCTGGCGATGTCGTCGGGCTGCATTCGCATGCTCAATCACGATATCATCGACCTTTACGAGCGCGTGCCCTCGGGTACCCGCGTGGTGGTCATCCAGGCCTAAAGCCTGATCCAATCAGATTTCGCACGGCTCCTCAGACCTCTGAGGAGCCGTTTTTCGTGAAAGGCTTGCTCAAATATTTGCTGCCGGGCAGTCCGAACCGCCAGGGCAGGTCGACGGCTTTGGTAATGCCGATGCGCGGGCCGGTGAGGATCGGCCCCTCGACAGGGGCCGGGGTGAAGCTGAAAGGCGGATCGGACAAGGGACGGTCGTTGTGGCTAAGATCGATGCCGAGCGCCTGTGTCAGCCGTCCTGGACCCGCGCAGAGCTTTCGCGTGTCCAAGAGGCCGCGCCGGCCGACCATCTCCTCTATTCCCTCGACAGGCACGAGCGCGCGGATGAGGACGGCACTGCCGGGACGGCACACGAAATTGACGCACCAGTGGATGCCATAGCTGAGATAGACATAGACGGTGCCCGGTCTGCCAAACATCGGCTTGTTGCGGGGCGTGGGGCCGCGAAAACTGTGCGACGCGGGTTCGTCCCGAGTGTAGGCCTCGGTCTCGACAATAGTGCCGCCGATGCCATCGACCAGAAATCGGGCTCCGATCAGGCGTTTGGCGACGGCCACAGCGTCGTCGTCGAAATAGTGCTTGATGGAGGACGGGTCGGCGGCCATGGGCCTAGATAGCCTCAGGTATCGAGGATTGCAAAGCCGGCCCCGCTGTTTGTGCAGCCGATCAGCCTGACAGTGTTGCGCCCTTCGTTCTTGGCGGCATAGAGCCGCTCGTCGGCCAGCTTGAACAAGTCCTCAAAGCCGGTGCGGCGATCGAACACCACGCCGCCGACGCTCACAGAAAGCTGATGGCGATGACCATCGGCAACGAAGGCCAGCTTTTCGACGGCGCGGCGGAGCCGCTCGGCCACGGTCTCGGCGCCATAGCGGTCGACAACGGGCAGGAAGACGCCGAACTCCTCGCCGCCCAGCCGCCCCACATTGTCGCCGGCGCGCACCGAGGAGCGGATGGCCCGGGCGATCAGGGTCAGGGCGATATCGCCATTGTGATGACCGAAGCGATCGTTGACCTGCTTGAAATTGTCGGCGTCGATGATGAGCAAGGCGCCGTGGACGTGATCGCCCTGAGGGACCAGTGCTTCGAGCCGCGCTTCGACCAGTGCCGTAAAGGCAGTCCGGTTGAGGCAATTGGTCAGCCCGTCGGTGGCGGCGAGAAGGCTGAGCTGGCGGTTGGCAGACGCCAACTCGCGCAGCTTGAGAGAAAAATAGAAAAAGAACGGTGCGGCCAGCCCGAGTGGCACGACGATGGCCGCAAAGACAGCGCGGATCTGAATTTCCATGGGAAAGGCCGCAAATGTCACGACGTTGTAACCGAGCGCCACCAGAACGCAGAATAGCGGGCCGCAAACCGTCCACCCGGCGATGGGCCATCCTTTGAGCCTAGGGCCACCGATACGCATTCCAGCCTCCGTTGCATGGAGCAACGTGATGGGTATGACGATAAGGTCGCCCTTATATGGCTTTAGGCTAAACTACTTAGCGGGCGGCGGTGGCGGGCAGCTGCCATGCGATTGCGCTGTGGCAAATGGCAGGCGGATGGGTTACGCCATAGCCAGGAACCAAGAGTCGCGCGCCCTGCGCAATAACCGGGAAGGAGAGTTGCATGGAAGACGCTGCATCGACCGGGCCGGAACCCGACGAAATTCCCGAAACCATCTATGACGAGAACGGCCGGCTCCGTTCCGATTGGTACGAGGCGCTGCGCGCCGAGATCGACACAGGGGATGCCGAGGCTCTGCGCAAGCGTATGGAGCCGCTCCATGAATCGGAAACCGGCGACGTCATCGAGGCGCTGCCGGCTGATGATCGGGTGCGGCTGGTCATGCTGCTGGGCCATGCCTTCGATTATTCGGCGCTGACCGAGGTCGACGATTCGGTTCGTATCGAGCTGATGGAAGAATTGCCAAATGCCGAGATCGCGCGCGGCGTCGCCGATCTCGACAATGACGATGCCGTTTATATTCTCGAGGATATCGATGCTGCGGACCGGGACGAAATTCTGGCCCAGATGCCGGCTTTCGATCGCATCTCGCTCAAACGAAGCCTGGATTTCCCCGAAGATTCCGCCGGACGGCGGATGCAGACCGAATTCATTGCCATTCCGCCGTTCTGGACGGTAGGGCAAACCATCGACTATCTGCGGACCAATGACGATCTGCCCGACGATTTTTATCAGATCTATGTCGTAGATCCCGGGTTCAACCTGCTTGGCACCATCCCGCTCGACCGCATTCTTCGAGTTCAGCAGGCGACACGCATCGAAGAGATCATGAACACCCAGATCCGCCAGATCGATGCTACGCTCGATCAGGAAGAGGCGGCGCGCATCTTCGAGCGCTACGATCAGATCGAAGTCGCCGTGGTCGATGAGAGCAAGCGGTTGGTGGGCGTCCTGACGATCGACGATATCGTTGACGTCATCAATGAAGAAGCCAACGAGGATATCCATCGTCTCGGCGGTGTGGGTGACGAAGACATTTCGCGCACGGTGCCCGGCGTTGTGCGCAGCCGGGCGACGTGGCTGCTGGTCAATCTGGGCACCGCCACGCTGGCGTCGCTGGTCATCGGGCTCTTTGACGGCACCATCGAGCAGATGGTTGCTCTGGCGGTTCTTATGCCCATCGTTGCTTCGATGGGCGGGGTTGCAGGCACGCAGACCATGACGGTCACCGTTCGGGCCATATCGCAAAGGGAACTCGACAGGAACAACGCCTGGCGGCTGATCCGACGCGAATTGCTCGTCGGGCTGACCAACGGTGTGATCTTTGCGGTGCTCCTCGGGGTGATCACCGGGTTCCGGTTTGCCAACCCGGCGCTCGGGATGGTGATCGGCTTGGCCATGGTGGTCAACATGATCGTTGCCGGGGGCTGCGGAATTCTCATCCCGATGCTTCTCAACAGGCTTAAGATCGATCCGGCCGTGGCCTCCTCGACCTTTGTGATGACCTTTACCGATGTGATCGGCTTTTTCGCCTTCCTGACCCTGGCGGGCTGGTGGTTCGGACTGTTCTGAGTGCGATTCGCCCGTCATGCGAATATTGCAAGTGAGATTTGCGCGAATGTGGCTCAATCATGGCTTGCGGAACCGGCTTTGGGTAGTTAATTAGGCGTTACCGGTGAGTGGCGGCAATCGCGCTCGCCGCTTTTGCAACAGCGCAAGGAGCTTGCATGCGTAGCCAATCCAAGGCCGTATGCTGGCGGGCTGCAAGTTGGACATGTGTCGGCTTGATCTCGCTCGGTTTCATTGTCTCTGTCATTGCTGGCGCCTGATACGGCCTTTCGGCAACAGACAGATTCATATACGACAATGGGGTGCCCGGAAACGGTCGCCCCATTTTCTTTTTGGGTGGTTCCCCATGCATATCATCAAGCTTTGTGTTGGCGTTTCCTCGGTGGAGGAGTTGATCGAATGGCGCGCGCTGCGCCGCGAGCAAGGCTTCGGACGCCCCGACGGGCTTAATGTCCATCGCACCCGCATGGTGCCCAAAAGGGCCGACGAGATCGTGGGACAGGGATCGTTATACTGGGTTATTGCCGGTGCGGTGCGTGCGCGTCAGGCGATTGCCGACCTCAAGGCTGAAACCGACGGGGAGGGGCGGTCGTGTTGCGACATTCTTCTTGAGCCCGAGCTGATCCGCACGGCGCCTTATCCGCGTCGGCCATTTCAGGGCTGGCGCTACCTGCAGGCCAAGGATGCGCCACCCGATCTTGCCCGGGCGGGAGAGGAAACGCCGCCCGAAGGCATGGCCGAAGAGCTGGCCCAACTGGGGCTGCTTTAAGCCGGTTCAATGGCCTCCTGCCTTAGTTGCCTGAAGCTGGAACTCCACAGACTCCATTCCGTTGACTCCTCAGTGCAACCAGCGACGGAGATTTACAATGGATTCGAGAACGGACAACGGGCTTGAAGCCCGCGATCTGGATCGCCGCGAAAGCGGCAATCTGATCGGGAGCGACAAGGTTGAAGGTACTGCGGTTTACAGCCTGGCCAATGACAAGATCGGCACCATCGAACGGGTCATGATCGACAAGGTCAGCGGCAAGGTTGGCTATGCGGTTCTCAGCTTTGGCGGATTTCTGGGCATCGGGGACGACCATTACCCGATCCCGTGGGCCAAACTGACCTATGACGAAAGCATTGGCGGATACCGTACCGACATCTCCAAGGCAGACCTCGATGCCGCACCGCGCTACGAACCCGACGATGACTTTGCCTGGGATGACCGCCAGCGGGCCATGGACATCTACACCTATTACGGGGTGCCCCCCTATTGGATTTGATCTGATCGGGCCATGTCTGCGATTCGAAATGGCCAGCGCGGGCAAACTGGGCTGGTCATTCGTTTATAAAATGTAAATCAAATACGAGCTAAGGTGGGGCGAACGCGCAAAATTCGTACTTGTGCGGGTTTTGTTAAGCACACAAGCTGTGCAACGCTTTTGGGGGCAAGGGTTAGAGTCGGATCAAATGCAGCGATCGAACGCGCATGTTATCGTTCTGGGCAACGAAAAAGGCGGCTCGGGCAAGTCCACTACGGCGATTCATCTTGCCGTCCACCTGCTTTATGAAGGCTTTCGCGTCGCCACGATCGACGCCGACAGCCGTCAGCACACGCTGACGACCTATGTGCGCAATCGCCGGGAATGGGCGAATGCCCATGGTCTCAAGGTTCCCCACTCCACGCACTTTCACCTGCCGCAGGGCAGGGGTGACTCGCTTGAGAAAAATGCGGATACCGAGTTCGAGATGTTTCGCCGGGCGGTGGCGGAAGTCGAAAGAGATGTTGACTATCTTATCATCGACACGCCCGGCTTTGACACCCACCTCACTCGCATCGCCCACTCGCTGGCCGACACGCTGATTACCCCACTTAACGACAGTCTGATCGATCTGGATGTGATTGCCCGGATCGAACCTGACAGCGGTGCCTTGATCGAATTGAGTCATTATACGCGGCTGGTCCAACGCTCGCGCCGGGAGCGGCTGGCTATCGACGGGCGCACCATCGACTGGGTCATGGTGCGCAATCGCATCTCCATGCTCAATTCGCGTAACACGAGGCTGGTGCAGACCGGGCTGGAAAACGTTGCCGAGCGTGTCAGATGCCGTGTGTCCGACGGCATTGCCGAGCGGGTGATCTTCCGGTCGCTGTTTCCCATCGGCATGACGGTTTTCGATCCGCTCGACGCGGAGGCACTGGGGGGCATGCCGACCATGAGCCATATCGGGGCGCGGCAGGAATATCGGTTGCTGCTTGAAGCACTCAACCTGTTTTCGCGCCATCGGCGTACCGGTGAGCACAGTTCGCGCGATCAGCGTGTCCTGGCGGGAACGGTCTAGGCGCGGGCCTTCTCAGATCAGCAGCGATTGCGCCCCATCGATCCAGATGGGCGTTCCCGTGATGTGCCTTGAGGCATCCGAGGCCAGAAAGCAGACCAGATCTGCAACGTCCTCGGCTTTGCCGGGGGCACCGTCCGTCAGCGGAATGTCTCCATCGGGGTAGTGGGCGGGTTCGGCTGCTTTTTCCACATTGCGGCGCTCGGTGTTCTCATCGATCTGGCTTTCGATGGCGCCGGGGCAGATGGCGTTAACGCGGATGCGGTGCTTGGCAAGCTCGAGCGCGGCCATCTGGGCGAGGGCGAGCTGACCGGCCTTTGTTGTGGAATAGGCGGACGCGCCGGCCGTGGTGAAGGTCCGCGTTCCATTGATGGAGGAGGTTATGACGATCGATCCTCCGTGCGCCTTCATCAGGGGCACGGCGTGATGGAGGGTTAGAAACGTGCCGCGCAGATTGACATTGATGGTCCGGTCCCAGTCGTCGACCGTCAGATCCTCGATTGGCGCCCAGGTGCCGTTTATGCCCGCATTGGCGAAAACGAAGTCGAGCCGTCCGAACGTCTCGGTGATCTGATCGAATGCTCCCTGCATGTCGGCGACATCGGAGATGTCGGCATAGAGGGGAAGGGCCTTGCGCCCCAATCGGTTGATTTCAAGGGCGACGGCGTCGACCTCTTCCATCGTACGGCTCAGAAGGGCGATGTCGGCGCCCTCGGCAGCCAGCTTGAGGGCGCTGGCCTTGCCCAATCCCGAACCGCCGCCGGTCACCAGAGCGATCTTGCCTGTGAGTGCCATGCCTGCCTCCGTTGCCAATACCTCAGGCAACGCAAGCAGGGGCAAGCGGTTCCGCTGACACTAGTCTTCCTGGGGCATATACATGCGCAGGGCGCGGCGTCCGGCGGGATCGAAGACATCGACATCGACCGACACGCGGGGAAGGACCATGCGGCGTGTACGGGACGAAAGGGCCAGTACGACCGAGAGCATGTCCGACATGCGGCGGTGAACGGGCTTGTTTTCTCCCAGGCCGCGGGCCAGCAGGCGCAGGGACTGGACGCGAACCGCGTCATCGTCCGAGGCCAGTGGCGAGCGGGGCTGAAATTGGCCAAGCTCGGAAAGTCGTGTCATTTCGCTCATTGGGCTACTCCATACATCTGCGCCAATTGTCGAAGACCGTCGGTCGTCCTGTTTGTTACCCCTGAACCGTGAGGCAGTTGATCGCGGCTTGTGAGAGCGCATCGCAAGTGGTTCTGGCCTGCGTGCGATCGGCAAAGCCGGCGAAACGGGCGCGGTAATAGGTCACTCCGTTGCGCTCGAAGGTCTCCACATAGCTGCGAAGGTTGGCAAGCTGATCGTATGTGCGGGTCGCTTCGCTCAGCAACTGCTCGGCGTTGTCTTCGCTATCGGCGGCGCCGACCTGGACCACCCAGCCACCGGCCGGAACCGTCTCGGCGCTGTTGGTGCTCATTGTGTCGAGCGCCAGGCCGTCGGGCCGTGCAATGGGCGCGGGTGGCACGAGAACCTGTCCCGATTGCGGGCCGAGCTGCAGGGATTCTGCAATCCATGCGCCAATCGGATCGTCGGCGGGATAGACCGGGGCTTCGGACGGCATGACGCCGGTTGCGACATAGGTCGCTTGGTCGAGGGCGTTATCGCCCGGACGCGAGGGAATGTCCTCGGCCGAAACGATCTGGAACGGGATGGTCTCGGGTTCGTTCGAGTCCGGCGCTGATCCGGAAGCGGACTGGCTGAGCGACGCCACCTGCATGGCCTGCTCCGCCGTGATAACCGGCAGAAGGTTGACGGGACGGCCGGGGGGCAGGCGATTGAGCGGAACGGCAGCACCCGCCGATGCCACGGCAACGCCATTGCCGAGCAGGGTGGGGCGCGGGATCATCGCTTCGCGCCAGTAGTCGCCCTGGCGCGCCTTGGGGAGATAGGTGCGCACCAGCTCTGCGACGCGCGCGTTGCGCGAAGCGCCGGTGTTGAACCCCAGGCCGATCACCACGATATGGCGGTTGCTGGAGCGGGCGGCGGTCATCAGGTTGTAGCCCGACGCATTGATATAGCCGGTCTTGATACCATCGACGCCGTTCTGGCCCAGAAGGGCGTTGTGCCCGTTGTAGGTTCTGCCGTTGTACTTGAAGCTGCGGGCCTGGAAATAGTCGTAGTAGTGGGGGAAATGGAGATAGACGGCCCGGCCCAGGATCGCCTGGTCGGCGGCCGTCGTGACCTGTCCGGAGTTGGGCAGGCCATTTGCGTTCTTGTATGTGGTGCGCGACATCCCCAGCGCCCTTGCGGTTTGCGTCATCCGCTCGGCGAACTGGGACTCCGTACCCGAAATATTTTCGGCAACGACGCGGGCGACGTCATTGGCCGATATTATCACGAGGGCGTTGATGGCGTCTTCAACGGTGATCGTGCTGCCGGGCTGCACCCAGAGCTTTGTTGGGACTGCCTGAGAGGCGTATTGGGAAACCCTCAGTTTCGAGTCGAGCTTGAGCCGGCCGGCCTCGAGCTCCTGAAAGATGATATAGAGCGTCATCACCTTGGTGAGCGAAGCGGGGTAGCGCAACTCGTTGGCGTTGTCCTGATAGAGGACCTGGCCGGTCTTGGCATCCACGGCGATGCCGGCATAGGCACGCGGCACATTTTGCGCCGCCGCATCAGCGGAAACGGCGGCAAGGGTCATCGCCGCGATCACAAGTGTGAGAAAAAAGCGTACAAAAGGGACGCGCGCGGAATCGATACGCAGAAGGGTCGGCACCCGATACTCCAACTCTTTACTGGACCGGTACGAAAAACGCCGCACCGTTACTCTACTCTTGGGGTCGTCGCGCGCTGTCCCCCGATGGCGCCGAAAACCCTAACTCGCAGGCACTTTAGGCCGATGCGGTTACAAATCCGTAAAGTGCTTAAAACTTGATGCAAAAACCTTGTGGGCGATCACACCTGATTGATCGGATTTTCGCCCCTTAACATGGCCGAGATTTTGCCTACATAATGGGGCCATCTTGCCTTTCTGATTTGGGATAAAAAAAGCCGTGCCAATATCTGCCCTCCCCACCGGACCTGACCTGCCGCACAACGGCGGTCTGCTCGCAAAGCACGCCGTGCTGCGGGCGATTTCGGCCGGTCCGGAAAAGGGGGACGATGACAGGGACGAAGGAAGCGACGGCCAGACCGGTGTCGCGACCAAGACCAGAACGAGGACCAAGAAGCCAAGCCTTTATAGGGTTCTGCTTCTCAATGACGACTACACGCCCATGGAGTTCGTCATCCTCATTTTGGAGGAGGTCTTCAACAAATCCCGGGAGGATGCGACGCGCATAATGCTGAGCGTCCATAATCAAGGTGTGGGGGAATGCGGGGTTTATCCGTACGAGGTGGCCGAAACCAAGGTCACCAACGTTATGGATGCCGCGCGCCGAAACCAGCATCCGCTGCAATGCGTGATGGAAAAGCAATAGGATAGGACCAACATGCCTTCATTCTCTCGCGGTCTCGAAAAGGCGTTGCATCAGGCCATGAATTTGGCTCGGGAGCGCAGTCATGAATTTGCGACCCTCGAACACCTGCTGCTGGCGCTGACCGAGGATCGCGACACGATTTCGGTTCTGACCGGGTGCGATGTCGATATCGAGTCGCTCAGGGCCGATCTCGAAGAGTTCATCGACGAGGAGCTCGACAGCCTCGTTGTGCCCAACGGCCAGGATGCACGTCCGACGGCCGCCTTCCAGCGCGTCATCCAGCGCGCGGTCATTCACGTTCAATCGTCCGGGCGCGAGGAAGTGACCGGGGCCAACGTGCTCGTTGCGATCTTTGCCGAGCGCGAAAGCCACGCTGCCTATTTCCTCGAGCAGCAGGACATGACCCGGCTCGACGCGGTCAATTTCATTTCCCATGGCATCGCCAAGTCGGGCCGCAATGCCGACCGGCCCGTGCGCGGTGCTGAAGAAGGCGGACCCGGGTTCGAGGGCGAGCAGGAACGCGGCGGGGGCAGCAGCCCGCAGCAGAGTTCGGCGCTTGCCGATTTCTGTGTCAATCTCAACGACAAGGCCAGGGCCGGAAAGATCGATCCGCTGATCGGCCGCGGCATCGAGCTTGAGCGTACAATTCAGGTGCTTTGCCGTCGCTCCAAGAACAACCCGCTCTATGTGGGCGATCCAGGCGTTGGCAAGACCGCTATCGCCGAAGGTCTGGCCCGCCGGATCATCGAGGGTGACGTTCCCGAAGTGCTCGAAACCGCAATAATCTATGCGCTCGACATGGGTTCGCTTCTGGCGGGCACGCGTTATCGCGGCGATTTCGAGGAACGGCTCAAGGCGATCATGAAAGAGCTCGAAAAGAAGGACAATGTCATTCTTTTCATCGACGAGATCCATACGGTGATCGGCGCGGGGGCAACCTCGGGCGGAGCGCTCGATGCTTCGAACCTTTTGAAGCCTGCTTTGGCCTCGGGAGCGATCCGCTGCATTGGTTCGACCACTTACAAGGAATATCGTCAGTTCTTTGAAAAGGACCGGGCTCTCGTGCGCCGGTTCCAGAAGATCGACGTCAACGAGCCCACGATCCCCGATGCCATCGAGATCATGAAGGGGCTGCGCCCGTATTTCGAGGATTACCACAAGCTCAAATATACCGACGACGCGATCAAGGCATCGGTCGAGCTTTCGGCCCGCTATATCAACGACCGCAAACTGCCCGACAAGGCAATCGATGTGGTTGACGAAACCGGTGCCCGGCAGATGCTGGTGACCGAGGACAAGCGCAAGAAGACCATCGGCGTCGAGGATATCGAGGCGACGATAGCTATGATTGCGCGCATTCCGCCGAAATCGGTCTCCAAGTCCGATACCGAGCTGCTGGGCAATCTCGAAGCCAACCTCAAGCGCGTGGTGTTCGGCCAGGATAAGGCGATCGACGCCCTCTCGTCGGCCATCAAGCTGGCCCGCGCGGGCCTGCGTGAGCCCGAAAAGCCCATCGGTTCGTACATGTTCACCGGCCCGACCGGTGTGGGTAAGACCGAGGTGGCCAAGCAACTGGCCGATACGCTCGGGGTGGAGCTTTTGCGCTTCGACATGTCCGAATACATGGAGCGTCACACCGTTTCGCGGCTGATCGGCGCGCCTCCGGGTTATGTCGGGTTCGACCAGGGCGGGCTGATGACCGATGGGGTCGATCAGCATCCCCATTGCGTGCTGCTGCTCGATGAGATCGAAAAGGCCCATCCGGACCTGTTCAATATCCTTCTGCAGGTCATGGATCACGGCAAGCTCACCGATCATTCGGGCAAGCAGGTCGACTTCCGCAATGTCATCTTGATCATGACGTCGAACGTGGGTGCGACCGAACTGGCGAAATCGCCCATCGGCTTTGGCCGGGTGCGTCAGGAAGGCGACGACGAGGAAGCGATCAACCGGATGTTCACGCCGGAGTTCCGCAACCGGCTCGATGCGATCATCTCGTTCGCGCCGCTGCCGTCCTCGACCGTCAACCGCGTCGTGGAGAAGTTCATTCTCCAGCTTGAAGGCCAGCTTGCCGAACGCGGCATCACCATTGAGCTGACGCCCGAAGCCTCCGATTGGCTGGCGGCCCGCGGCTACGACGAAAAGATGGGTGCCCGCCCGCTGGGTCGGGTGATCCAGGAATACGTCAAGAAGCCGCTGGCAGAGGAAGTGCTGTTCGGCCTGCTCCAGAAGGGCGGTTCGGTCAAGGTGACAGTGGTCGGCGAGGGCAGCGAAGCGCGGCTCGAACTGGTCTCGGTCCCTCCGCGCCCGGCACGTCCAAAGGCGATAACCGGACCCAAGGGCGGCAAGAAGCCGGCCCGCAAGTCCAAGTCCAAGGACGCCGAGCAGAACACCTAAGCGGGTTTGGTGTTCGACCATTCCCTCAAAATCTGGAAAAGGCCGGTCCTGCGACCGGCCTTTTCCGTGCCGTGAGGTCCCGGCTTACCTGCCGGTCGTCGGATCGATGACAGTGGTCACTTCGGTGACGACATTGGCAGGAAACCCACTCAATCGCGCGTGCTCGTGTATCGTGTGTTCGTCTTGGGCAAGATAGATGCAAAAGGTCTTGTCCGCCGTGAAATAGGAATGCTGCCATTGCACCTTGGGTGCGAGTTGGGCGAGGGCGCCGTTTGAGGTGCGCGCCGCCTCGCAAAGCGCTTCGGGGGACATGGCGCCGACGCCGGCAATATCGCGTTCGATGATGAATTTTTTCATGGTTGGCCTTTCTCTCGTCTCACGAGAGAGGATGAAAGCAGCGACACCTGTATCTCGCCAGTTCACGACCTGAATCAAGCCGGTACAGCTTCTGAACTGGAATCTCATTGCTCTGCCCGTTTAAGATTGCAGGCGGATCGGCAGGAGGCGTGTCTATGACAGAAGCCAGCTACCACCAGTTTTGTCCCGTCGCCATGGCGTCGGAAATCCTTGGTGCCCGATGGACAATTGTTCTCCTACGCGAGCTTTGCGCTGGATCGACGCGCTTCAACGACCTGCGGCGCGGCGTGCCGCGCATGTCGCCGGCCCTTCTGGCGCGGCGGTTGCGTGAACTCGAACAGCACGGCGTTGTTGAAAGACGGCTCGTGCGGCGGACGCCCGAACTCTACGAGTACGTCCTCACCGAGGCGGGACAGGGGTTGCGCGATGTTGTCATGGCGGTGGGCATTTGGGGTCAACGTTGGATTGAAAGTGCCCCGAGTTTCGAAAACACGGACCCCTCGCTCCTGATGTGGGACATGCGCCGCAACATCAGGCTGGAGAATTTGCCACCGCGACGGGTGACGGTACAGTTCATCTATGCGGACCTTGCCGCTGCATCGGCCAACTGGTGGCTCCTTAGCGATCCGCAAAAAGGCGCCTACTTATGCTCGGTTGATCCGAGGTTCGATGTGGATCTTTTTGTCCGCACCGATCTGCGCACCATGACGGCCATCTGGATGGGGCTCGAAACCGTTGCCAGGGCGGAAAACGAGCAGCGTCTGGCGCGGATCGGAGACAGCGATGTAGGTGCGGCGATGCAAAGCTGGCTCGGGCTCAGCCCGTTCGCGGCCTATGAAAAGCACGCTTTCTAGATCCACTTATTCCGCAAACATTCCAATCGCCATTGCGCGCCGCCGCCTTGCCTGTCCATGAGTAAGAAGGACGGCCTTCCGACCGGCGCTATTGGGGGTTTTCCCCGTACTTATCCCCAGAATTATCCCCGCTATCCCCGCAATTTTCCACAGACCTTAAAACGCGGCGCGGATTTTTTCCGCCTGGGCGGCCAACTCGTCCTGATCGGCCATTTCGCCGGTGTGGGGGCGCAGTGGCACGCCCTCATACATGGGTATGATGTGGAAATGGAGGTGGAACACCGTCTGGCCGGCCGGAGCTTCGTTGAACTGGGCAACACGCAGGCCGTCGGCATCCATGGCGGTCATGACGGCTTTGGCGACCCGCTGGGTTTTCTGGATCAGATCGGCCAGCACCTGCGGTTCGGCGTCGAACAGATTGCGTGAACCGGTCTTGGGGATCACCAGCGTATGCCCGCGCGATTGGGGCATCACATCCATGAAGGCCAGCGTGTCGTCGTCCTCATAGACCGTGTGGCTCGGGATTTCGCCTTTGAGGATCTTGCCGAAGATATTGTCCGGATCGTAAGCAGTCATAACACGCTCCCTTGCTTTTCAATCCGAGCTATAGCCGAACGGCGATCAGGAACAAACCCTGCTATCCCTTGCGGAAGGGGGCGTAGTCGGCCAGCTCCTGGTTCTGCAGGTCGACATATTTGCGCTCGTCCTCGAGATATTCGGCAACGGCGCGGCGCAGGCCCGGGTGAACGATGTGGTGGATCGAACGGGTGATGGCCGGGGCGTAGCCGCGCGCCAGCTTGTGCTGGCCCTGGGCGCCGGCCTCGACGCGCTTCAGGCCGTGTTCAATGGCAAAGTCGATGGCCTGGTAATAGCAGAGTTCGAAATGGAGGAACGGCACGTCCCGGATGGCACCCCAATTGCGGCCATAGAGCGTGTCTGCGCCAAGGAAATTGAGCGCCCCGGCGATATAGTCGGTACCATCGCGCGCCAGCATCAGGACAATGCTGTCGGCCATGGTTTCGGTGATGCGCGAGAAAAATTCACGATTGAGGTAGGGGCGGCCCCATTTGCGCGCGCCGGTGTCCATGTAGAACTGATAGAAGGCATCCCAGTGTGCTTCCGTCAGATCGGTGCCGGTCACCCATTCGCAGGTGATGCCGTCGATCAGCGCCTCTCGCCGTTCGCGACGGATGGCCTTTCGCTTGCGCGATTGCAGCGTGTCGAGAAATTCATCGAAGGTCTTGAACCCGTCATTGGTCCAGTGAAACTGGGTGTCGTGGCGCACCAGCCAATTGGCGCCTGCGGCAATTGCTTCTTCGTCACTGGTTACGAACGTCGCGTGGACCGAGGACGCACCGAGCCGCTCGGCCAACGCTTCGGAGGCTTGGAGGAGGAGCGTCTGAGTGTCGGCACTGCCGTCCCGCGTCAGAAGTTTCGGCGCGCTGGCCGGGGTGAACGGCACTGAGGACTGCAGCTTTGGATAGTAGTTTCCGCCAGCGCGTTCGATGGCGTCGGCCCAGGCGTGGTCGAAGACATATTCGCCCATCGAATGGGATTTGAGGAACAGCGGCATGAGGCCGACAGGGGTCTCGCCGCGTGAAATCAGGATATGCTGGGGCTGCCATCCGGTTGCACCCGTGGCGCATCCCGACTCCTCCAGCGCTGAGAAAAAAGCGTGCTCAAGGAATGGATTGTCGGGCTTTTCTCCACCGCAAGATGCAAGTGCATTCCAGGTGGCGGCGGGTATGGAGGCGGTGGTTGGATGAACCGAGATTGTCAGTTCGGAATTTTCACTCACGCGTCGGGATCGAATCCTTCAAACACTATCTGGTCGGCATTGCGCCGGGCGACCCGGGCCTGATCGGACGAACGGACAGTCCAACTCATGACCTTAAAGCCGATGGCGCGGAAAAAACGGATCGCTGGCAATGTCAGCGCCGTCTGTTCGCACGATATGAATGTGAAGCGCGTCCACGGGTAGTGCAAGAGGTGGCGCAACATAAATCGCGTGCGCGCGGGCATGTCGCCATACCAGTCCGGTTTGTCGTATCCGTAGGTGATGATGCCGATTTCGCCCTGAAACCCTTGCCCACGCAGCGCGACGATCATGCGGGGATCGAAGGTCTTGAGAACGAACGGACCTTTGTAGGTCGCCAAAGATTGAACGACCCGCTTCGCCAGATCGATTGTATCGCGCTCATTTGCCTGCTTTTTGACCTCGATGACCAGCGGCGCGCCGCCGCTGATCTGATCGAGGAAGGCGGCAAAGGTCTGCGGGCAATCGCCCGCAGTGCTGCCAAGCAGGGGAAGCTCCGTTAACGCGCTGGCGGGCACGGAGCGAACGCGGCCGCTGCCGCTCACAAGCCTGGCCAGGTCGTCATCGTGAAAGACAACCGCCTCGCCATCTTCGGTCAACTGAAGATCGCATTCGATGCCAAAACCGCGTTCGATCGCGGCCGCAAAGGCTGAAAAAGAGTTTTCGATGATCCCCCGGTCCCTGTCGTGCAATCCGCGATGGGCGATGGGACGGGCGAACGGGGGATTTGATGTCATTTATTCTATCTCGATGATGGCGTCGATTTCGACTGCGGCGCCAAGGGGAAGGGAGGCCACGCCAAATGCGGCGCGGGCGTGCTTACCCGTGTCGCCCAACAGTTTTATGAACAGATCGGACGCGCCGTTGGCCACCAGATGCTGTTCGTTGAATGTTGGCGTCGAGGCGACGAGAACGGTCAGTTTCTGGACGGCCTTGATCTGCGAGAGCGGCACCACGGTATTGACGTGGGCCAGGATGTTGATGGCGCACAGTTCGGCGGCCTTTTGCCCGGCCCCAACGTCCAGATTGTCACCGAGGCATCCCTTGGTGATGCCATCGGGGCCCTGGGAGATCTGCCCGGAGACAAACAGAAGCTTGCCCGACTGACGCACCGGAACATAACTGGCTGCGGGTGCTGTGGGTGTGGGCAGGGCGTAGCCCAGATCATTGAGTTTCTGTTCGATCGTCATCATCGTTCTCCGGTTTGATCTTTGTGATTTTCGACTGGCGGTAGAGTTTACCGCGCACGAGCGCTTCACGGCCATATTTGTCGCGCACCTTGTCCATGGCCCGCTCCGCTGCCGCCTTGCGGGCGATTTCGGGTTCGATCAAGTCGACCGGATCGATGCCTGTGGCCACCTCAAGACCGGTAACACCGATGCCGAGCAGGCGAAAGGCCGTGCCGTCCACCTCACGGGCCAGAAGTTTCACGCCGGTTTCATAGAGCGTCGTGGCAAGCTGGGTTGGCAGCATGATGTGTTGCGCGCGGGTGCGGGATTTAAATCCCGCGGTCTTGAGCTTGACGGTAACGGTATCGCCGACCAGTTGCTGCTTTTTGAGCCGTTCCGAGAGTCGCTCACACAATGAGAGCAGGGCGGTCGAAAGCGAGTCGAAATCGGCAAGATCGGTTAAAAAGGTCGTCTCCGTGCTCACCGATTTGGTTTCGCGGTCTATCGAGACGCGACGATAATCTTCACCGCGCGCCAGTTTGGCCAGGCGTGCGCCCATCTCACCATAGCGGCGCATGAGGTCTTCGGGCGCGCGCTGCTGGAGCTGGCCGATGGTGATCAGCCCGTCCTTGCGCAGCGTTTCGGCCATGACCTTGCCGACGCCGAAAATTACGGTGATCGGCTTTTCGGCCAGCAGCGATACGGTCTCGGCCTCGCCGATGATGGCAAAGCCGCGTGGCTTGTCGAGTTCCGAGGCGATCTTGGCGAGTAATTTGTTGTGGCTCAGCCCGATCGAGATGGTGACACCGATCTCGTCCTCAATTCGTTTGGCCAGCCGGGCCAGCGAGACCGCCGGTGCAGCCTTGTGCACCTTTTCGGTGCCGGACAGATCGAGAAACGCTTCATCGATGGAGAGCGGTTGGACCAGCGGGGTCAGTGAATCCATAAGCGTGCGAATCTGGCGGCTGACGCCGACATATTTGGCCATATCGGGCTTGATGATAACGGCTTGCGGGCACAGGCGCTTCGCCTGAAACATCGGCATGGCCGATTTGATGCCACTCATGCGGGCAATATAACAGCATGTGGAGACCACGCCGCGCTGTCCACCGCCGATGATCAGCGGTTTGTCGATCAGACTCGGATCGTCGCGCTTTTCGACCGAGGCATAGAAGGCGTCGCAATCGATATGGGCGATGGAAAGCGAGAAGAGCTCTGGGTGAGCCAGGATGCGCGGTGAGCCACATTTGGGGCACCTGGCCGGTGCCTTGGCACTCTCGCCTGTCGCAAAGCAATCGCGGCACAGATGTCCGCCGGCGGCCATACCATCAACTCTGCGGGTTCAGGCCGTGCCAAAGACCCATGACGCGGTTTACGTCCAGACCGGCATTGGCACACATGGCCAGCAACAGGGATTCATTGCGTCCGAAATAGTCGACTAGGCCCTCGGCCAACGGGCGCGTGCCAACAGATTCCCGCAGGCGTTGCGGCGAAAAACCGGCCAGCGCCATGAAACGCTCAAGCTCGTTGACGTCAGCGGCGAGCCAGGTGAGGCAGGCATCGCCAACGGCCAGCAGTTCTTGTGTATCGACCCTATCGCGCAAAGCGTCAGACTCAGCTTATTTCTTGTTTCGTAACACATTGCTGTTAGCGCAAAGCAACGACAACTCAAAGCACCCTTGGCGGTGCCGGGCGAGGGTAGATGGCCAAGACCGTCATGATCGTGGAAGACAACGAGCTCAACATGAAGCTCTTTCACGACCTGCTCGAATCCCGTGGGTACCATACCGTCCAGACCCGCAATGGACTGGAAGCGCTCGATCTTGCGCGCGAGCACCGTCCAGACCTGATCCTGATGGACATCCAACTGCCCGAAGTGTCGGGGCTGGTGGTCACCAAGTGGCTCAAGGAAGACGACGACCTCGCCCATATCCCGGTGATCGCGGTTACAGCCTTTGCCATGAAGGGCGACGAAGAGCGTATCCTTTCGGGGGGATGTGAGGGTTACATCTCAAAACCGATTTCGGTGCCTCACTTTTTGGAAACGATTGAAAGCTATATTGGCAAGGCCGAATAGCCAGACAACCATTCTTCATTCAGGGCCGAAGGGACGCGCGCCGTGACTGCACGAGTGCTCATCGTTGATGACATTCCCACCAATGTGAAATTGCTCGAAGCGCGCCTGCTCGCCGAGTATTTCGAGGTGGTGACCGCGTCATCGGGCGCTCAGGCCATCGAGATCTGCCGCAGCCAGGACATCGATATCGTCCTGATCGATGTTATGATGCCGGAAATGGACGGGTTCACCTGTTGCCAGATCCTCAAGCGCGACGCCGTGACGGCCCATATCCCCATCGTTATGATCACCGCGCTCGATCAGCCTTCCGACCGTGTGCGCGGTCTGGAGGCGGGGGCTGACGACTTTCTGACCAAGCCCGTCGATGACGTGCAATTGCTGGCGCGGGTCAAGAGCCTTGCCCGACTCAAGGGGCTGGGAGACGAGTTGCGGGCCCGCAGCCGCACCAGTCACGAACTGGCGCTCGAAGACACCGCGCGGACCGAGTTTGGCATTGCTGTCGATGCTGGCCGGATTCTGGTCATCGATACCGAGCGGGCACGGGCCGAACGCATCGAGGCTTATCTGCGCAATTCCCACAAGGTCACGATTCTGGTCGACCCCTCGGAGGCCGTGTTCCAGATGTCGGGCGGCGACTATGAACTGGCCATCGTCTCGATGGCGCTCGAGGGCTTTGATCCGCTGCGCATCTGTTCGCAGATTCGCACTGTCGATCAGACCCGCTCGCTGCCCATTATCCTCGTTGCCGAGGACAAGGATCGCCCGCAGGTGGTCAAGGCGCTCGATCTGGGGGTCAATGATTTCATCATGCGGCCCGTCGAGCGGCATGAGCTTTCGGCACGGGTCAAGACCCAGATCCGGCGCCAGCGCTATACGGTCGAGCTGCGTGAGAGCCTCAATTCGACAATGGCCATGGCGGTGATCGACGAGTTGACCGGGCTTTACAACCGGCGCTATTTCGAGCGGCATCTGGCCATGGTGCTCAACAAGGCCCAGGAGCAGGATCGCGACATGGCGGTAATGCTGCTCGATATCGACTATTTTAAGCCCGTCAACGACACCTATGGCCATGATGCCGGCGATGTGGTGCTCAAGGAGTTAGCCACGCGGCTGCAGCGCAACATTCGCGGCGTCGATCTTGCCTGCCGGTTCGGCGGCGAGGAGTTCGTGGTGGTCATGCCCGATACCGACATGCGGGCCGCGCAGGGCGTTGCCGAACGGGTGCGCAGTGCCATTGCTGATGAAGAGTTCAAGGTGGGGGCCGCAAAGCCGCTCAACATCACGGTCAGCGCTGGACTGGCGTTGAACGATCAGGACGGCGATACACCGGAATCGGTCATCAAACGGGCCGATATCGCGCTCTATCGCGCCAAACGGGCCGGGCGCAATCGTGTGGTCCACGACGCCGCCTGATCCTGGGCGGCCGGTAAGGTTAACACTTCATTATTAATGGTGAAGCCGGGGCCGGACGACCCCGGAATGCTTGGCGTTCGGGTCGGCTGGGAGTAGGTTGCAGGCACTGAGAAGGACGCGCTTGCGCGATCCGGTTCAGTACAAACCCCTACGGTTCTCAGGTCCGCCGCAACTCCTGATCCGTAGGGCGGCTGGCCCGGTATCGGACAAGAGTGGCCTCTTCGACAAACCGGACCGGGTCAGCCAACCCCGCCTCGCTCAGGATTTTCTGGTGCAAACAACAAAAACCCCGCTGCGTGGCGGGGTTTCTCTTGTTCGGCAGATGCGTTCGATCAAACTATTTGATCTTGGCTTCCTTGAATTCGACGTGCTTGCGAACAACCGGATCGTACTTGCGGAACGAGAGCTTTTCGGTCGCGGTGCGGGTGTTCTTCTTGGCAACGTAGTAAAAGCCGGTGTCGGCGGTCGAAACCAGCTTGATCTTGATCGTGTTGGACTTTGCCATCGCGGTAGCCTTTGAAACAAACAGGCCGCGCGACGGATTTGCGCACGGCTCGGGAAATGAGTTGGGCGCAAACTATGCATTTCGCGCCAAAAGTCAAGCGGATCAACTCCGCCCGTCATCCTCGAAATCATCATGAGCGCCCACCGGATCAAAGCCGTGCATGTAGCGCGCCCATTGCAGGCCCACGACCGCGCCCTTGGTGACGGGCAGCAGGAGGAGCGAAGAGAGGATGATGAGTGGAATCATCACCCACAGATAGGTCAGGGGATGAAGCGGGGTCGAGCTCATCTCCATGTGCAGAACGGCGCCGACGGCCAGATGGCCGACGATGGTAATCACGATATAGGGCGGCGCATCGTCGGCGCGGTGGTGAAAAAACTCGGTGCCGCAGACATCGCACTGATCTGCGACCTTGAGGTAGCTCGAAAACAGCTTTCCCTGCCCGCAATTGGGGCAGCGGCATTTCATGCCATTGAGCATGGCTGGCCAAGTGGGCCGGGCCGGGCGCAATGTCAGATCGGTATATGGCATCGGCTATCTCCTCGCGCGGTGTCCGCGCGGTGTCGGCTTGCCCTTGCGGTCTCTGCGGCCGCGTGTCGGGCCGGGTGGCTTGACCCGTTCACCTTCAGATAGAACTTCAAACCGCAGCGCGCCAGACATGGGCGCTGCTTCAAGCAGTCGCACCTCGACGCGGTCGCCGATTCGGAACCGCTCGCCGGTGCGTTCACCGATCAGGGCCTGCTGGTCCTCGAAATGGCGGAAATAATCCTGGCCGAGTGAGGAAACAGGGACGAAACCATCGGCGCCGGTCTCATCGAGCCGGACGAACACGCCCGCGCCGACAAGGCCGGCGATTTTGCCGGTGAACCGGGCGCCGATATGGGCGGCCAGATATTGCGCCAGAAGACGGTCGGACGTTTCGCGCTCGGCAACCATTGCGCGGCGCTCGGTGGCCGAAATGTGCTCGCCAATCGAGCCCAGCCGCTGTTCCTCGGCCACACTCAGCCCATCATCGCCAAGATCGAGCGCCCGGATCAGGGCGCGATGGACGATCAGATCCGCATAGCGGCGGATGGGCGAGGTGAAATGGGCGTAGCGGTCGAGGTTGAGGCCGTAATGGCCATAATTGCCCGGCGCATATTCCGCCTGCGCCTGGCTGCGCAGCACCATTTCGTTGACCTGCTGGCTCTTGCCGGCCTTGTCGGCACGGTAAAGGATCTGGTTGAAATCTTTCGGCCTTAGCGCTTCGCTGCGCGGCACAGGCAGGTCGAGCGATTTCAGGAACTCGCCAAGCGTCACGATCTTTTCCCGGCTCGGCGCATCGTGGACACGATAGAGCAGGCCGAGTTTGTGTTTTTCCAGCGTCTCTGCGGCGCAGACGTTGGACAGGATCATCATCTCTTCGATGAGCTTGTGGGCATCGAGCCGCTCGGGAACATAGACGCCCTCGACCATGCCATTGGCGTCGAGCCGGATGCGGCGCTCGGGCAGGTCGAGCGCCAGCGGACCACGCCGGTCGCGGGCTTTCGAAAGGGCCTCGTAAGCCGCCCAGAGGGGTTTGAGGATCGGTTCGAGCAATGGCCCGGTCACATCATCGGGCTGGCCGTCTATGGCCGCCTGGGCCTGCTGGTAGCTGAGCTTGGCCGCCGAGCGCATCATCACCCGATGGAAGGAATGGCTCTTTTTGTTGCCTTCGGCGTCGATCACGATGCGCAGCGCCATGGAGGCGCGATTTTCACCTTCGCGCAGCGAACACAGATCGTTTGAAATACGCTCGGGCAGCATGGGCACGACCCGGTCGGGGAAATAGACCGAATTGCCACGCAGGAACGCCTCGCGGTCCATGGTCGAGCCCGACTTCACATAATAGGAAACATCGGCGATCCCCACGCGGATTATGAAGCCGCCGGCATTGTTGGGGTCGGTATCGGGTTCGGCGTGAACGGCGTCGTCATGGTCCTTGGCATCGGCAGGGTCGATGGTGACCAGCGGGATGTCGCGCCAGTCCTCGCGGTCCTTGAGCGGTGCTTCCTGAGCCTCTTCGGATTCCTTGAGGACGGAGGCGGGGAACCGATAAGGAATATCGAGCGAATGGAGGGCGATCAGGCTGACTGCGCCCTCAGACTGCGGGTTACCCACAACGCTGACCACCTTGGCGCGCGGGATCATCATCCGGCCCGAAACGGTCACCTCGACCTCGACCAGATCGCCGTCTTTGGCGTCACCGAGATCGCCGGCGGAAATCCGCATTTCGCGGGCCTTGCGCTCGATAGGCACCAGCCGGGCGCCGTCGTCGTCCATGCGCACGATGCCCAGATCGGCCTTGCGGGGCTTGTCGAGCACCTTCATGGGCCGGGCGGTGTAGGTCGGCACGGTGCCGCCATCGCGCTGGATGCGGGCAAGAATTCGGTCGCCGGGGCCGGGGACGACGCGGGCATCCTTGCTCACCGACACCGCCACGCGGGGCTTTTCGCCCTCGTCTTCGTCCCATTTGGCGGGGAAGGCGTGAAGATTGTCAGGATCGGCATCGGCGGGAATGTCGAGCACGGTCACTGCAGGCAATTCACCCACGGGACGCAATTCCTTGCGCTTGCGGGCCAGAAGGCCCTCTTTTTCCATGTCGCGCAGCAGCACCTTGAGCGGCACGCGGTCGTCGCCCTTGATGTTGAAATGCCGGGCGATCTCGCGCTTGGAATTGATCTCGGGGAAATCGGCAATCGCTTCGAGAATCTGTTCGCGGGTCGGCAATTGACCGGGTGTAAAGCTGGCCGAACGCCGGCCCTTACGCGGAGCAGGGGCCGAAGGGGTTTGTCCTGTACGTTTGGCCATTTCTATCCTTTAGGCCTCGGCCTTCTTCTTGGCTGCGGGCTTTTTGGTTGCCGTCTTCTTTGCCGCCGGCTTTTTCGCGGCCGGCTTTTTTGCTGCTGCTTTGGGCTTGGCTTTCGCCTTACCCTTCGAACCGCCCTTGGCGGCGATCAGTTCCAGGGCTTTTTCAAGCGTCACGGCTTCGGGGGCCAGATCCTTGGGCAGGGTGGCGTTGACCTTGCCCTGATTGACATAAGGGCCGTAGCGGCCCGCGCGAACCGTGATCGGACCGTCGTCATGCTCGAAGGTCTGGATCGCCGCCACCGCGGCCCCACGTCCTCCGCGCCCGCCGCCGGCCCGCTTCTGGGCGATCAGGTCAACGGCGCGGTTGAGCCCGACTGTGAAAACTTCTTCCACATCAGGGAGATTGGCATATGTCTTCTCGTGCAACACGAAGGGGCCGTAACGCCCGATCCCGGCGGTGATCGGCTTGCTGTCTTCGGGATGCAGGCCGACTTCGCGCGGTAGGGAGAGCAGTTTCAATGCCTTTTCCAGATCCATGGCACCGACATCCCAGCCCTTGGGGATCGATGAGCGCTTGGCATCCTTGGCGTCTTCGCCAAGCTGCACATAGGGGCCGAACCGACCGGTTTTGAGGTAAATTTCCGATCCCGTTTCCGGATCCGCGCCCAGAACGCCATCGCCCTGTGCGGCTTCGGACGCCTGTCCGGTGGCGCTTTCGGCAAGCTGCTGGGTATGGCGGCATTCGGGATAGTTCGAGCAGCCGATAAAGGCGCCGTACTTGCCCAGTTTCAGCGAAAGCTGGCCGGTCCCGCAGGTCGGGCACAGCCGCGGGTCGGTCCCATCGGGCTTTTCGGGGAAGATATGGTGTCCCAGAAGGTCGTTGAGCGCATCGAGGACTTCGGAAACCCGCAGATCCTTGATCTCGTCGGCCTGATGGGAAAAATCCTTCCAGAAACGCCGCAGCACTTCCTTGTAGTCGATCCGTCCGGCCGAAATCTCGTCGAGCTCTTCTTCGAGACCGGCGGTAAAGCCGTATTCGACATATTTGGTGAAAAAGCTCTGCAGGAATGCCGTCACCAGCCGTCCGCGATCCTCGGGCATGATGGCGCGTTTTTCAAGCTTGATATAATCGCGATCCTGGAGCGTCTTGAGCGTTGCCGCATAGGTCGAAGGCCGGCCGATCCCCAGCTCTTCCATCTTCTTGATGAGGCTCGCTTCAGTATAGCGGGCAGGGGGCTGGGTGAAATGCTGTTCGATCTCGACGTTTTCGAGCGCCGGGGTGTCGCCGACATCGAGCGCGGGCAGATCCTTGCCGTCCTCATCGTCCTCGTCGGTCTTTTCCACGCCATAGACGCCGAGAAAGCCCGGGAAGGTCACGACCGAACCCGTAGCACGCAGGGTAATGGCGCGGCCCGCGGCAATGACGTCGATATCGGCCGTGGTGCGTTCGATTTCGGCCGAGCGCATCTGGCTGGCCAGCGCGCGGCGCCAGATCAGCTGGTAGATCTTGTGCTGGTCGGGGTCGAGATTGCGCAGCGTATCGGGGTGCTTGCCCAAATCGGTGGGGCGGATCGCCTCGTGCGCTTCCTGGGCGTTTTTGGCCTTGGTCTGATAGAGGCGCGGCTTTTCGGGCACGTACTCGGTGCCGAATTCCTTGCCGATCACCCGGCGCGCAGCTTCGATGGCCTCGGGCGCCATCTGCACCGCGTCGGTGCGCATATAGGTGATCAGCCCGTCCTCATAGAGGCGCTGGGCAATCTGCATGGTGCGCGAAGGCGACAGCGACAGCCGCGAGGAGGCGTCTTGCTGCAGCGTGGATGTTGTGAACGGCGCGTACGGATTGCGCTTGGTCGGCTTCTTGTCGACGCTGGCAACCTTGAAATTGCCCTTCTCGATGGCCGTTTTAAGCCCCTCGGCATCCTCGCCGGTCTTGACGGCCAGCTTGTCGGTCTTGTCGCCATCGACCGAATACAGCCGCGTCGCAAAGCTCTTGCCGGACTGGTTGAGAGTCGGAATGACGCTCCAGTATTCCTGGGGCTTGAAGCGCTCGATCTCTTCCTCGCGCTCGGTGACCAGACGCAGGGCGACCGATTGCACGCGACCTGCCGAGCGTGAGCCGGGCAGTTTGCGCCACAGGATTGGCGAGAGCGTGAACCCCACCAGATAATCGAGCGCCCGGCGGGCCAGATAGGCGTCGACCAGAGGCGCATCGATATCGCGCGGATGCTGCATGGCGGTGGTCACGGCATCCTTGGTGATGGCGTTGAACACCACGCGCTTGACCGGCATGTCGGCCTTGATGGCCTTTTTCGCCTTGAGCGCATCGAGCAGGTGCCAGGAAATGGCTTCGCCTTCACGATCCGGGTCAGTTGCCAGAATCAACTCGTCGGCGCCCTTGAGGGCGCGGGTGATGTCGGCAAGGCGTTTTTTGGAGTTGGAATCGACTTCCCAACTCATGGCGAAATCGTCGTCGGGCCGCACCGATCCGTCCTTGGCGGGCAGGTCGCGCACATGGCCAAAGCTGGCCAGAACCTCGAAGTCCTTGCCCAGATATTTGTTGATGGTCTTTGCCTTGGCCGGGCTTTCGACGATGACGACTTTCATGCCTGTGACGGCTCCGCGAATAAGAGAGAATTGCCTTGAAGGGATGGAGATAGGGCGGAAGACACCCGCCCACAAGGTCCGCGCAAAATGGTGAAAGCGTTCGCTTCTGTCAATTGCGCGCGGTTATTGCAGCTTTTCGGCCGCCGCCTGGGATGCCTTGCGGCGCTTTTCGATGAAGGGGCGTATTGCCTCCATCGCCTGCGTAAGGTCGGTCTCTGACGCCGTCCTTGGCGATCCGCCTGTGAACGGCGGCTGCGGATCGTATTCCATCCCCAACTGCGTCAATCTCGCACGCTCTTGGCCGAATAGTTGTGCGCACAGGCTCAGCGCAAAGTCGATTCCCGACGTCACGCCGGCACCTGTTATCACATCGCCGTCGATCACGACGCGTTCGGCGACTGGCGTAACCCCGAACAGCGCGAGCTGGTCCAGTGACGTCCAGTGGCATGTTGCCCTGCGGCCCTTGAGCAGGCCCGCCGCAGCAAGGACCAGCGAGCCGGTACACACCGAGGTGACATAGCGTGCCGTGCAGGCCTGATCGCGCAGGAAGTCGAGCGTTTCGGTATCGTCCATAAGCGCGATTTGTCCGGGCCCGCCGGGCACGAAGACGATATCGGCCGGCGGGCAGGTCGAAAACGTATGGGTCGGCACAATGGCCAGCCCGTTCGCATCGCGCACCGGATCGGGCGTTTTCCACACCAGATGCAGCTTGAGCTCGGAAAAGCGCGCCATCACCTCGAACGGCCCCGTGAGATCGAGCTGGGTAAGACGCGGATAGAGCAGCATGGTGACGTTCACAGGCGCACCCTCACGCCCTGAGCGCGAAAAGCTGACCGGCCGACCGCTCGATCCGCCCGGCCAGTTCGAGTTCGAGCAGCAGGATCTGCATGACCGGGGCCGCAATGCCGGTCGCCTCGATCAGCATGTCGGTGGCCGTGGGGGCATGGCTGAGCGCTGTTATCAGGCGCCCGCGTTCGTCCTCGGATGGGTCCGCCGTGGCGGCGGGGGGAGAGGAATCCGTGATCTCTTTTTCGAACAGCGGCAGGCGCGCCGGATCGGCATGGGTGAGTTCGGCGACGATGTCGCGCGCGCCGGTCACCAGTTTTGCGCCCTGCTGGATGAGGTGATTGCCGCCCTCGGCGCGCGGATCGAGTGGCGAGCCGGGCACGGCGAAGACCTCCCGGTCCTGTTCCAGTGCCAGCCGCGCGGTAATCAGCGATCCCGACCGCTTTGCGGCCTCGACGATGACCACGCCAAGGCAGATGCCGGCCACGAGCCGGTTGCGGCGGGGGAAATCGCGCGCGCGGGGCTCCCACCCG
This sequence comes from Pelagibacterium sp., assembly GCA_002723255.1. Taxonomy (GTDB): domain Bacteria; phylum Pseudomonadota; class Alphaproteobacteria; order Rhizobiales; family Devosiaceae; genus Pelagibacterium; species Pelagibacterium nitratireducens. The sequence continues at coordinate 55,213 of PBNW01000002.1, forward strand.
AGCGGCATTTCGGTGACCAGCGTGCCGCCCGCCTCGACAATGGCGCGGGCCAGGTCATCATTTTCGCGGGGATAGATGTGGTCGAGACCGCCAGCCATCACGGCGACGGTCCCGGTTTGAAGCGAAGCGTGGTGCGCCGCCGCATCGATGCCGCGCGCCAGGCCCGAAACGATGACATAGCCTTCGCGCCCCAGATCGGTGGCGAGCAGTTGCGCTATGCGGCGTCCGGCGGCCGAGGCGTTGCGTGCACCCACGATGCCCACTGTCCGCTTGCCGGTCAAAGCGGTGCCGCCCATCACGGTCAGAACAGGCGGTGGCCCGGCGACGTGGCGCAGATGGGGCGGATAGTCGGGGTCATTGATCGTAATCAGCCGCGCCCCGATTGCCTCGGTGCGCGCGATTTCGTCTTCGGCCTCGTCCCGGCTCGGGATTCCGACATGCTGGCCGCCGCCGCGCCGGGCCAGATGGGGCAGGGCGTCAAGCGCGGCGTCGGCCGAGCCGAACCGGTTGATAAGCGTGCGGAAGGTTGTCGGCCCGACATTGTCCGAACGGATAAGTCGGAGCCATGAAACGCGCTGGGATGGGGTCAAACTCGAGCGCGTCATCTATTCGGCCTAGCCTTGCCCGGCGTTTTTGCTGCTGCCAACCTTGCTTTCGGTTCCTCTGGCCAGCCGCATGATGTTTTCGCGATGGGTGATGAACAGCACGATCGAAAGGATGCCGGTGACCCAGGTCAGCGGCACGCCTGAAAAGGCGAAGGCAAACATCGGGGCCGTGGCCGCGGCAGTGAGGGCGGCGAGCGAGGAATAGCGCTGAGCGAACAGGATCAGCAGCCAGGTTGCGCAAAAGATCAGCCCGACCACCCAGTTGAGGGCCAGAAGGATGCCGACATAGGTTGCTACACCCTTGCCGCCTTTAAAGCCCAGCCAGACCGGGAAGATGTGGCCCAGGAAGGCCGCAACGCCGGCGATCATCGCGGCCTCTTGGCCCCAGAGCCAGTTGGCAACCAGCACGGCCACGGCACCCTTGCCCGCATCGAGGAGCAGGGTTAGCGCCGCGATATCGCGCCGGCCGGTGCGCAGCACATTGGTTGCGCCGATATTGCCCGAACCGATGGTGCGGACGTCTCCGAGCCCGGCTGCTCTGGTGATCACAAATCCGAACGGAACCGAGCCGAGCAGATACCCCAATATAAGGGCCAGCGCATACTGGGTCATGCGAAGGCTTCCTCTCTATAAACAACGCGCCCGCCAACCAGGGTCGCCATGACCTTGCCCGACATGCGGGCGTTCTCGAACGTGGTGTTGGTCGAACGCGAGCGAATGGTAGCTTCCTCGACAATCCATGGATAGTCCGGATCGAAAAGACAAATATCGGCCTTGGCGCCCTTGGCGATCCGCCCGGCCTTTATTCCCAGAATTTCGGCGGTCCGCGCGGTCATGGCGCGCAGAATGGTTATCAGATCGACATCACCTGAATGGACGAGCCGCAAGGCGGCGGCCAGCAGGGTCTCGAGCCCGATGGCGCCCGTCGCGGCGTCGGCAAAGGGCTGGCGCTTGCCTTCGGCATCCTGAGGGTCGTGATCGGACATGATAACGTCGACGGTCCCGTCCTTGAGCGCTTCGACCAGGGCCAACCTGTCGTCTTCGGTGCGCAGGGGCGGGTTGAGCTTGAAGAAGGTTCGGTACGAGCCGATGTCGTTCTCGTTCAGGCACAGATTGTTGATCGAAGCGCCGACCGAAATGGCGGTGCTGCGCTGCTTGTAGAATGCAGCCAGTTCGGCGGACCGGGCCGTCGAGATGGCTGCGGCGTGGTAGCGCGCGCCGGTCATCAGCGCCAGTTGCAGGTCGCGGTCGAGGGGAATGGTTTCAGCCTCGGCGGGGATGCCCTTGAGGCCCCGAAAGGTCGCCAGCGGCCCCGAATTCATTACACCGTCGGAAACCAGGTGCGCATCTGCGGGCAGGAGCATGATCGGCATATCGAAATTGGTGGCATAGACCATGGCGGCGCGGATCACCGCGCTGCTCTGGAGCGCTTTGCGCCCCTCGGTAAAGCACACCGCGCCCGCTTCCTTGAGCAGTCCGAATTCGGTGAGGTCCTTGCCCTCGGTGCCTGTGGTGATTGCAGCGGTTGGCAGGACGTTGACGCAGGTGGTCGCCTCGGCATGGCGGGCGATGAATTCGACCAGCGCGCTGTTGTCGATCACAGGTTGGGTGTCGGGCATGACGAGGATCGAGGTGACCCCACCTGCTGCGGCAGCGCGGCCGGCACTCTTGAGTGTCTCCCGGTATTCGTGGCCGGGCTCGCCGGTAAACACCCGCATGTCGATAAGACCCGGCGCCAGCACCAGCCCTTTTGCATCGATGGTTTCGGCCTTGTCGGGTGCTCCGGGCGCCTTGCCCTCAACAATGTCCGATATGCGTCCGTTTTCGATCAGCACCGCGCCGGTGAAATCGGCATTGCTGGCGGGATCGATGATGCGCGCGTTTTCTATAAGGAAGGGCTTATTCACTGCCTTCCTCCTTGTTGAGCAGCGCATCGAGCACCGCCATGCGCACGGCGACGCCCATCTCGACCTGTTCGGTAATCACCGATTGCGGGCCGTCGGCAATGGCCGGGTCGATTTCCACGCCCCGGTTCATGGGGCCGGGGTGCATGACCAGGGCATCGGCATTGGCTCTGGCCAGCTTGTCGGCATCGAGCCCGTAAAAACGGTAATATTCGCGCACCGATGGGATCAGCTTGCCGCCCGAGGCGCGTTCGTTCTGCAGCCGCAGCATCATCACAACGTCGACGCCTTCGAGGCCCTTTTCCATGTCGGTGAAGACTTCCGAGGCCATTTGTTCGACACCGCGCGGCAGCAGCGATTTGGGCGCGATGACCCGCGTACGGGCCTGCATGGCGCCCAGAAGAATAAGGTTCGAGCGGGCAACGCGCGAATTGGCGATATCGCCGCAGATCGCCACGGTCAGCCCGTTCAGCCGCCCCTTGTGGCGGCGGATGGTCAGCGCATCGAGCAGGGCCTGTGTGGGGTGCTCGTGAGCACCGTCACCAGCGTTGAGCACCGCGCATTCGACCTTTTGACTCAGCAATTCCACCGCGCCGGACGATCCGTGCCGCACGACGATGGCGTCGGGCTGCATGGCGTTCAGCGTCGCTGCGGTATCGATCAGCGTTTCGCCCTTGGCCACCGATGATGTGCGCACGGCCATGTTCATCACCGTCGCGCCCAGCCGCTTGCCGGCGATCTCGAAACTCGCCTGAGTGCGGGTCGAATTTTCGAAAAACAGATTGATCTGGGTCTTGCCCGCCAGGCTCGGCAGCGTCTTGCGCTGTCGCGAAATGGGGATCATCGCCTCGGCCCGGTCCAGGAGATCGATGATCTCGACCGGATTGAGCTGGGCGATTCCCAACAAATGCCTGTGGCGGAAAGGAAGAAAGGAACCGGACGCGCCGGCCTGCGTGTCCGAAGAATCTGGCTGTCGTCGTGCCATCTGATGTCCCACTTGCGACTGCCGGTCCCTACCGTATGGCGGCGGGGGCGGCAAGGGTCGCAAGCGAGATTTCTGTGATTCCCGGATTATGGGAGCCCGAGCCCCTCGGCATGTCTGCGCCGCCAGAAAAGCGCGCCGGCGATGCCGAGCAGCAGTTCTGATGTCATCGCAGTTATCAGGCCGGGTCCGGGCGGACCGTCCGCGGCGATCGCCAAGCCTCGTGCTGCGGCATGGCTGAGATAAAAGGCAGCCGCGGTGGCGGCGGGAGGCGTCGCATATCGGGCCTCAACGCTCCGCGTGCGATAATGAACCCGATCAAGGCGAGCCAAAGTCCTGGCGAACGTAACTCGTTGGCCAGATCGATCGAAGCCGCCGGATCGATGCCGTAGCTGCCATAAAAGGCGCCGGGCAGGGCGATCATACCCAGTCCGGTCAGCGCTGCGACCACTCCGGCCAGTAACAGATAGCCGCTTTCGAGCCGGGCGATCATGCTGCCTGCTGCCATGCGCCATTGGCGATTGCGGTGCGAAGATAATCGGCAAAGTCTCGCGGCTCACGCCCCAGCGCGCGCTGAACCCCGTCGCCAAGCCATTCATTGCGTCCGTCGAACACCTCGGCGCAGAGATTGGCGAGAAGATCGGCATCGTCTTTGCCGATGACGGGCAACAGGGCCGCGTGGAAGTCTTCGACGCTGAGCGGGATGTAGGTTACGTCCAGTCCGGATGCGGCCGAAATCTCCCTTGCGACATCGGCAAATGTCATGAGTCGCGGTCCCGTCACCTCATAAGTCTCGCTGGTGTGGCGCTCATCGAGCAGCGCGGCGACGGCCACATCGGCGATGTCGTCGGCGTCCACGAAGGGCTCGAGCCTGTCGTCGGCGGCCAGCGCCAGCGTGCCCGAGAGAACCGAAGGGAGCAGCTGGCCCTCATCGAAGTTCTGGTTGAACCAGCTTGCCCGCACAATGACATGGTCAAGTCCGCTCTGGCGTACCCTGTCCTCGGACAGCTCGGCGCCGTGCTCGCCGCGCCCCGAAAGCAGAACGATCTTGCGAAGTCCTTGAGCCTTAGCGGTCGTGGCGAACCGCTCGATGATTTCGGGTGCGCCGGGAACCGCAAGGTCGGGCACGTAGGTGACAAAGGCACTGTGCATGCCTTCCATAGCTCTTGCCCAGCCTGCCGGGTCCTCCCAGTCGAATACCGGTGCCGTGGAACGCGAAACGGCCCGATGGGGATGTCCGTTGTCGGCAAGGCGGTGGGCGACGCGGGACCCGATCTTGCCGGTGGCACCGATGACGAGGATTGGATTGTCGATTGGCATTTTCTGTCTCCTGTTGACGATAATGCCAATGTCAGGCGAATGGCCTGGACGAACAATTATTTTTCGACCGGATATATTTGCGGTTCGTCTAAATATCTGGACTATCGGAAGGCGCTGGGTTAGTTTTTGGAGATGGACGATTGCTTTCAACCCGCGCCGCTGGCCGATCCGCTTGGCGAAGTGCTCCACATGTTGCGGCTCACAGGCACGCTCTATTGCCGTGCGACCATGACGGCGCCCTGGGGGATCGTCCTGCCCAGGCTCGTCGATTCGATGATCTTCGTGATTGTCACCGCTGGACGCTGCATTGCTGAAATGGACGATGAGAGTGTGCCGCTCTCGGCTGGCACCATGGTGCTGCTTCCGCATGGCGACAGTTTCAAACTGCTGAGCGAGACGGGTGCCCACGCAGAGCCACTGTTCGACCTTCCGGTCGAAAAGATCAGCGAACGCTATGAGTTGATGACCCATGGTGGAGGCGGGGAGATGACGCGCGCCATGGCAGGCGTCGTGCAGTTCGACAGTGTTGCGGGGCAGCGACTGCTGAGCGTTTTGCCACGGGTTATCCGGATCGAGGGATGGGATGAGTCGCTTGGCGATTGGGTGCGGAGCACGCTGGGGCTGATTTCGCGCGAAGCGAGTTCGCTCAGGCCGGGGGGCGAAATCGTCATGACGCGGCTTGCCGATATTCTGGTCATTCAGGGGGTCCGAACCTGGCTCGACTCGGCGCCCGAAAGCGAACAGGGCTGGCTTGCCGCGTTGCGCGATCCGCAATTGGGGCGGGCGTTAGTGGCCATTCATCGCTATCCGCAAACCGACTGGACGCTCGCACAACTGGCCGCCCAGGCGGGTATGTCGCGTTCTGCCTTTTCGGCGCGGTTCAGCGCGCGGCTGGGGCAATCGGCCATGGCCTATCTTGGGCAATGGCGGTTGCATCTGGCCCGGGCGCGGCTCATGGAAACCACCGATCCGTTGGCTACGGTGGCTCGGGCGGCCGGCTATCGGTCCGAGGCCGCTTTCAGCCGGGCCTTCCGGCAGTATTTTGGCAAACCTCCGGGTGCAACGCGTCGCTCAGTTGCGGCGTAAACGGTCCAGCGCACCCTGCAAAATGTAGCTGGCGGCCAGCTTGTCGACCACTTCGGCGCGCTTGGCGCGCGAAAGATCGGCTTCAAGCATGGTGCGGGTGACCGCCATTGTGGACATGCGCTCGTCCCAGAAGACGATGGGCAGATCGGTCTTTTGCTTCAGATTCCGCACGAACGCCCTGGCCGATTGGGCGCGGGGCCCCTCGCTGCCATCCATGTTGAGCGGCAGGCCCATGACGATGCCCGTCACATTGTTTTTGTCAATCAATGCCAGGAGGCGCTCCGCGTCCGCGGTAAATTTCGTGCGCTTGATGGTTTCGATCGGTGAGGCCGCCATGCGCAGGGAATCCGAGATCGCCACACCGATGGTCTTCGTGCCCAGATCGAGCCCCATCAGCTTGCCCGCAGGACGCAGGTCGGCGAGGGCATAGGGGGCATCGGTCATTTCGAGGTTCCTTGCGGAGATTTCTCTGTCGGCTTATCAGCAGTTTGCGCCGCACTGGCAAGGGAAATGGAATGAAGATCACCTGGTTTGCCGATATGACCTTCCGCGTCCAGATCGCGGGGCGGATCATTGTTACTCATGTCGAGGGCGCTCCCGAGGGGATCGATCGCACCGAACTGATCGCCGGAGCCCAGACAGTTATTTCGGCCCAGAGTTCCGATCTTGCCCAGTTCGACGCCAAAGAATGGCGTCCGCGCCGCCGCCCGCGGCTGATCGACGAAGACGAGGGTGATGAGGGGCTCGACCTTTACCGGTTCGGCGCGCGCGGTCTTGTTGCCTATTCGGTCGATGAGGGGCTGCTGGTGCTCGAAGACGCCGGGGTCGGCGCGCAATGGAATGGGTTCGCGGACAATGGCGTTATCGTCCTCGCCGGATCGGGTGCGCAATGCGCCGCCCATGGCACCGCCTTGCTCGATATCGCCCGGCCGCGCCTCATTGCGCTGGCCGTCGACGATGGAGAGATCGACATCGCCTTCGATGCACTCGTGCCAAACCTGGGCCAGACGAGCCTGATCGTCCTTGAGCCCCGGCTCGCGGTGGAAGTGTAAGACGGATCGATCGAACCCATAAAGCCTTCCGATGGGCGGATTTGCCGATTGCGTTTGCTGGACGCCCGTTGCTAAAAGCCCATTCAACACCAAGCTTGCCAGGAGATAGCTATGTCGGTCGACGCCGATACAGTAAGACGCATCGGGCGTCTGGCCCGCATCCGGATCACCGAAGACGAAGTCGCCGCCTATGAGGGTGAGCTCAACGCCATTCTCGGCTTTGTCGAACAGCTCGGCGAGGTCGATGTCGAAGGCGTCGAGCCGATGAATTCAGTGACCCCCATGACCCTGCGCCGCCGCGATGACGCGGTGACCGATGGCGGGTATGCTGATCGGATCGTCGCCAACGCGCCGATTTCGGAAGATAATTTCTTCATGGTCCCCAAGGTCGTGGAGTAGGCCGTGGCCGCAACCATAGCCATCGAGACGCCGTTGACCGACGAGGTGCGGGCGCTGGTCAAGGCGCTCAACGCCTACCTCAACCCGCTCTCACCGCCAGAGTTTCAGTTCCAGATGACCGTCGAACAGATGGCGGGTGCGGACACCACGGTGTTCATCGCCCGCGATGCGGCTGGACAGCCGGTGGGCATGGGCGCTCTCAAAACGTTCGGCGAGAACATGGCCGAGGTCAAGCGCATGTATACGCTGCCACAAGTGCGTGGCCAGCGCATCGGCGTCGCGCTGCTCGAGGCCATCGAGGCGCTTGCCCGCCAAAAGGGCGTTACGATGCTCAAGCTCGAAACCGGAAAAGTGGCCGGGTTCGAACCGGCCTGGCGGCTTTACGAGCGCGGTGGCTTTACCCGTTGCGGCGCCTTTCTCGATTATCCCGATAGCGAATATTCAGCCTTTTACGAAAAGGCCCTGATCTAAGGATTTATCCGTGACCGATCTTACCCGTCTGAGCCTCAAAGCCCTGCGCGATGGTATCGCCGCCAAGGAATTCACGGCGCTAGAAGCCACCGATTCCTATATTTCGGCCATCGAGGCCGGAAACGACAAGCTCAACGCCTATGTCGCCGTCACCGCCGAGCAGGCGCGCGAGATGGCCAAGGCATCCGACGCCAAAATCGCGTCCGGCGACAATGGTATGCTCGAAGGCGTGCCGCTTGGCGTCAAGGATCTGTTCGCCACAAAGGGCGTCCACACCCAGGCCGCCAGCCACATCCTCGATGGCTTCAAGCCCGAATATGAATCCACGGTCACCGAGCACCTGTGGGCCGACGGTGCCGTCATGCTGGGCAAGCTCAACATGGACGAATTCGCCATGGGTTCGTCCAACGAGACCTCGTATTACGGCCCCGTGGTCAATCCCTGGCGCGGGGAGGGCGGCAACAAGGATCTGGTGCCCGGCGGGTCCTCTGGCGGGTCCGCCGCCGCCGTTTCCGCATGGCTGTGCGCCGGCGCGACGGCCACCGACACCGGCGGTTCGATCCGCCAGCCCGCGGCGTTCACCGGCACCGTGGGCATCAAGCCGACCTATGGCCGCTGCTCGCGCTGGGGCACCGTTGCCTTCGCCTCCTCGCTCGATCAGGCCGGGCCGATTGCCCGCACCGTTGAGGATACGGCCCTGATGCTGCAGTCGATGGCCGGGTTCGACCCCAGGGATTCCACCTCGGTCGATATGGCCGTCCCCGATTTCGCCACTGCGGTGGAGCGGGGCGTCAAGGGCATGACCATCGGCGTTCCGGCCGAATACCGCATGGACGGCATGCCCGAAGAGATCGAAAAGCTCTGGACCCAGGGCCTTGAATGGCTGAAAGCCGAAGGTGCGACGGTCAAGGACATCTCCCTGCCGCACACCAAATATGCGCTGCCGGCCTATTACATCGTCGCCCCCGCCGAAGCCTCGTCCAACCTCGCCCGCTACGACGGCGTCAAATACGGTCTGCGCGTTTCGGGCAAGGACATCACCGACATGTACGAATTGACCCGCGCCGAAGGGTTCGGTCGCGAGGTCAAACGCCGCGTGATGATCGGCACCTATGTGCTTTCAGCCGGCTATTACGACGCCTATTACGTCCGCGCCCAGAAGGTCCGCACCCTCATCAAGCGCGATTTCGAGGACGTCTTCAACGCCGGCGTCGATGCCATCCTGACCCCGGCCACGCCCTCGGCGGCCTTTGGCATCGCCGATCAGGAACTGCACGCCGATCCGGTCAAGATGTATCTCAACGACATCTTCACGGTCACCGTGAACATGGCCGGTCTGCCGGGCATTGCGGTTCCCGCCGGCAAGGACGGGCAGGGGCTTCCCCTCGGGCTACAGCTCATCGGCAAGCCGTTCGACGAAGAAACGCTATTTGCCGCCGGTCGGGTCATTGAAAAGAGCGCCGCTCTCGATCTGGCCCCCGCCAAATGGTGGTAATGACCCAGGGACAGCTCGAAGAGCTGATCCTTGCCAAAAAGCCCGGCGAGAATGCTGATCTCTCGGCGATCGACTGGTCCGACCTCCCTGATGGCGCGCTGCATGCGCGCCATTGCGCCTTCCGCGATGCCCATTTGACCGATGCCGAGCTGGCAGGTGCAAAGTTCGAAAACTGCACCTTCGAGCGGGCCTGGTTCGGCGGCGCCAATTTCACCGATGCGACATTTTCCAATTGCTCGTTCTTTGATGCCGAAACCCGGCAGGGCTGCGATTTCTCCCGCGCTGATTTCGAGGGCGCGACGTTCGAGAACTGCAATCTGGCGACGGCGAAATTCGGGCTGGCGAGCCTGTTCGATACGACCTTCAAACATTGCAAGGCTGCGGGGGCTGATTTCGAGGATGCACGGTTTGCCAAGGCCTCGGGCCGGGTCGCGGTTTCCCGCGTGCGCTTCATCGGCACCCAGCTCGATATGTCGAATTTCCGCCAGGCCCGGCTTGAAGACTGCGTGTTTTCCGAATGCAGCCTGCGCCAGGCCGATCTGCGCCAGACAACGCTTTCGAGCGCGGACATGCGTGGCTCGGACCTTTCCGAAGCCAATCTCAACGGCGCCATTCTCGATAATACCGATCTGCGCGAAGCTACGCTGCTCGGCCTCGATGTAACCGGGCTCACCAGCTTTGAAGGCGTCAGGGTTTCGGCCGACCAGTTGACCGATCTGGTGCGGCCTTTGGGCATCAGGGTCTTTCCGCGGGCCCGCTGAGCCACCATGTTGCACTGACGGCCCTTAGCGGCTAACTCACCTTTTCAACTGTTTACCGGTACGCACGAAACTCATGTCCGATATCTTCACCACCCACGATTGGTCCGCTCCGCCCAAGGATCTCAGCATGCCGCTTCAGGCGCTCTGGTGGATTCGCAAGGGCGAATTCCGCATGGGACCGGAATGGGAGGAAGCCCACCGGATCGTGGTCCAGATGGAAGGTGTCGAAGCCTTCGATTGGGTTCACGCCCTGCTGCACTGGATTGAAGCCGATATGGGGAACGCCGATTATTGGTACCGCCGCTCCGGAAAACGCCGGGCCGCGCCGTCGGTCTCCCAGGAATGGGAGCATATCGCCATGACGCTGTCCGAAGCGCCCCGCCATTAGCCGCCGACGGCACTCGCCTCACCCCCAAAGTTATCCCGGAGCTTTGCCCAGGGATCTGCGACGCTGCCTGTGGGAGAAGCCGCGTGGCGGCCTCACGCTCCCCCCTCGCTTCCCCGGCGAACGCCGAGGTCCATGTGCCTCTCCTCCCGCACCGGAGCGGTGGCGATGCTGCTGGGTCCCGGATCGCGTCCGGGACAGCGATGGGAGTTGGGCAGGCTCCCGGCTCCATCACCACCACTCACTTCCCCCCATCGTCATCCTCGGACTTGATCCGGGTATCCGCTGCATCGGGAAGCCGGTGAAGGGGTTGGGGACCGATGAAGCGCGAAGGCGCACCATTTCTGCTGCGCTAGTGGACGCCCTGCGGATCCCCGGGTCGAGCCCGAGGATGACGCGGCGGAGGATGAGATGCTGGAGAGCAAGCCCTTACCCGCCCAGCCGCAAAAAACTTTATCCCCGCCCCATCACCCCCGTGCCATTCTCCCCTCACGGCCGCACCAGAGACGAGGATGCATACGAGCTTCCGGTGAGGGCGGGATTGGAGAAGGGGGAGCATGGGTCCGAGCCTTAGGACCGCATCGGCCCTCGGGCACTTCGATCCCATCCGACAGGCCGATCCGGGTTCCATGCGGGTCGCCGCAGGGAATGCCCAAAGCGGACGGATGGCCGGGTGAGGATGGGAGTCCACGTCGTACTCCCGAAAGGGAGAGGGGCACCGACGGGAGGTTGGCAGGGAAAGTGGGCACCGGTTTCCCGGTTCGCCAACCGACCCACTAAAAAT
>PBNW01000003.1 GCA_002723255.1 Pelagibacterium sp.
GACCAGATGGGCGAAGGCTTCGATTTCGGCGGGGGTGAGGCCGGTGATTTCGGAGGCCCATTGCGGGGTTTTGGCCGCAAGATGTGAATCAAGAGACGAATCTAAGTCCGTGTGGGACTTGAGAAATTCACGGTCGGCGAGGTTGTCGCGCAGCAGGATATGCATGACGGAAAGCGCCAAAGCGCCATCGGTGCCGGGGCGGATGAGCAGCGCCATATCGGCCTGCTCCATGGTCGCGGTGCGGTAGATATCGACAACGACGAGCTTTGCGCCGCGTTCCTTACGGGCGCGGATGGCGTGGGTCATCACGTTGATCTGGGTGTTGACCGGATTGGTGCCCCAGATAACCACGCAATCGCTCTCGGCCATCTGCTCGGGATTGGGGCCGGTCAAAAGCCCGGTGCCGGCGATGTAGCCGGTCCAGGAAATCATTGTGCAGATGGTGTCGTATTGCTCGGAATAGGACTTGGCGTTGCGCAGGCGGTTTATGCCGTCGCGGTGAACGTGGCCCATGGTGCCGGCATAGCAGTAGGGCCAGATGGATTGGGGGCCGTGTTCGGCTTCGATTTGCAGGAACCGGGTGCCGATTTCATCGAGCGCTTCGTCCCAGGAGATTCGGGCGAACTGGCCCGAGCCCTTGGGGCCGGTGCGGCGCAGGGGATAGAGCACCCGGTCGGGGTGATTGGCACGCTCGGCGTAGCGGGCGACCTTCTCGCAGATCACGCCCGCCGTATAGGGATCGTCCTTGGCGCCGCGGACACGACCGATGACGCCGCTATCGAGGACTTCGACGTCCAGCGCGCAGGTCGAGGGGCAATCATGGGGGCAGACGGTGCGGGCGGTGCGGAGGACGAGTGGCTTGGTCATTCAGGTCAGGTTCATTGTGGAGGGGGCAATACTAGTTGGTATCGGGGCCTGTGTCAGCCGCCTGCGGCGATGTTGCAACACCTTGTTTTGCAAAGGCACTTATCCCGGAACCAACACATTCGGGCCGCATTATCGACCCGAGAGCGGGGGCTCACTCGACCATGACCACCAAGGAGGGTAAACCCCGTGACTACCAAACTTTTCGCTCTTTCCGCAATGGCCGCCGCTCTGGCTGTGAGCGGGTGTTCAAGCACCTCTCCTACACCGCCGCCCGAGCCGTCGCCGCTGACCTACTCCGCACTACGGATCACGCCGGGTGGCTCGACCACGCAGACAGGAACGGGAACAATTGGCGGAACCCCGCAAAACGCAACTGTTCAGGTGGGCAACGCGACCTATAGCTTCGGTGGCAGCGGAGTTCCCGATGATTCCGTAAATGGTATCGATGTTTACACCTACCCAAGCTATCGCTCTGGTGCCGCCATACTTGACGGCCAATATGCTACTGCGGCGCTCGTTTCAGATAATGTTGTCAGCCAGCAAAGTGTGGCGGTCCTCAACGGCCAGGCCACATCTCCGAACAGCATGCCGATACAAAGCGCCAATTACCAGGGCCTGTGGTCAATCGCCGACTCTGCCGGCAATAGCGAAGGTGGCCAGTTTGCCGCCGGTGTCAATTTCGATGCCCGCACCTATGGAATGGACCTCTACAACGGCCAGGGCAATATTCCGCTCGGAACAGGAAGCGGTGTCGTACAGGGGACCGGATTTACCGGAAATCTGTCGACCCAGGGCGCTTTTGTCTCGACCAACCGCGTCGACGGGCAGTTTTACGGACCCGGCGCAGCGGAAATGGGCGGCCTGATACGCGGCCAGACAGCAAGCGGTGCTACCGCCGGCGCACTGGTCGGCGCGCGCCAATAATACAATCGCCGGGCGACGGTTTTGGCCGCGCCCGGCGCTTTACGTTGTACCCGTGGCCTTGAGATAGTGTTGATGAAACAGTACGCACGTTCGTTCGCGTCGCTTCTGCTGGCAGGAATGACGGCCTTTTCCTATGTTCTCCCGGCCCTCGCGCAGACCGCCTCGCTGGCGTCGCTCGACGAGGCGATCGGGGCGCGGGACTGGGCGCGGGCCGATGCGCTTGCCGCCCAGCTCGACGCAGAGGCCGGGCGAGGCGATGTGATGGCGGCCTATGCGGCGTCGGTTCGGCATGCGCTTGATGGCGAGTGCGCCGAGGCTGTGGTGCTGGCCGATCTGGTGATCGGGGCGGTGCCGTTTTTCGTGCCGCCCTATCTGGTGGCGCATCGGTGTTATTCCGATCTGGGCCAGAGGGATATGGCGGCGGCGCGGCTGGGCTCGTTGCAGGCCATATTGCCCGATGGGCCGGAGCGCGACGTGGTTTCCCAGATGCTCCAGAACGCGCAATCGCAGGGGCGGCCTGTGTTTTCCGGCTATTTCACGATGGCGCCCTCGACAAACGTCAACCGGCAGACCGGCGAAGACACAATCGATGGCGGGGTGTGGGGACCGGGGGAAATTCCCGAGGAAGCGCGCGGCAAGCGGGGCGTTTTGTTCAGCCTGGGGGGATCGGTGGCGGTGGAACTGGCGCGCAGCGAGGCGGCGAGCCTTTCGGGCGTGCTGCGCACCGACATCCGGTTTTCAACGGTCGATGAGGTGTTCGAGCCGAGCTTTACGGCGGAGCTGCCGATAACGTTTGCGGTTGGGGAGACAGCGCGGGCGGTGGTTGCGCCTTATGTGACGGTCGGGCTGGAAGAGGATGTTCTGGAGCGGACCGAAGCGGGCGTACGCTCGAGCCTGTCGGTGCCGCTCGACGCGTCGCAGCGGCTGGCGTTCGATCTGAAACTGGCGGCGGTGGAGCGGCATCTCGATCCGGGGCGGTCGGGGCTATTGGCCGATGGGGCGGCGTCGTATTCGACATCGCTTTCGCCCAACATGAACCTGACGACGACGGCGCGCGCGGTTTACAATCATACCGACGACGAGACGTTGCGCACGCTGGTGGGGACCCTACGGGCGCGGGTGGATACGCTGTTCGACAATGGATTGCTGGTTGGTGTCGAGGGAACGATCGGGCAGCGCTGGCACTGGCGCCCTGCCCCGTTCCAGCTCGAGGATCAGGTGGACCGGTTTGCGACCGGGCGGATCGAGGCGAGCCATCGCGACATCACCATCGGGCCGCTGATGCCTTCGATCTATTACGAATACACCAACAGCTGGTCGGACAATGTGTTTTACACCTATGACAGCCACGATATCGGGCTGACGCTGCGGGCGAGCTTTTGATGGCGTTTTGCCGTAGGGCGGGTCTGGGTTTTGACGTTTGGTGTTGGGGGTACTGGATCCCGGATCAGGTCCGGGATGACGAGGGTGACCAAGGCAGGGCTGGTGCGCAAGCTCAGGTTCCGATTCAATCCATTGCGGGATTGAATCGGGAACGTCTGGTAAGTGCCTGATGCTGAGTCTTATTCCGCCGCCTGCGGTTCGGCATCGGCATCCATAGCGGGGGCCGGCTTGCGGTCCGAGAGGGGGATTTCGATGAGGAACCAGCCGATGATGCTGGCGACGGCGGCCGCAGCGGCGGCAACCCAGTAGATGGGATGCAGGGCCGAGGTATAGGCCTGCAGCATGTCGAATTGCTCGGGCGCCGGCATGGCGGCGAGCGCGGCGGCATTAAAGCCTGCGGTGCCTTCGGGGTGACCGATGGCGGCAGTCTCAAAGGCGAGCCGGTTGGCGAAGATGGCACCCAGTACCGCAACACCGAGCGAGCCGCCGATCTGGCGGAACATCTGGGCGCTGGCGGTTGCCACACCGAGGACGGTGTGGGGCACCGCGTTCTGGATGGCGGTGACGCCCACGCTCATGACCGGGCCGATGCCGAGGCCGACCAGCAGCATGTAGAACATGACGAGTGGGAACGGCGTATCGACGCCGAGCGTGCCGAGCAGCAGAGCGCCGACGGCAAGGATGGCCGTCGAGATGATGGGCAGCGCCTTGTAGCGCCCGGTGCGGGCGATGAAGATGCCCGAAAGGGTCGAGGAACCGATGAGCCCGATCATCATGGGCAACAGGGCAAGCCCGGCCTGGGTCGGGGCGAAGCCCTGAACGATCAGCAGGTAGGAGGGCATGTAGGTGATGGTGCCGAACATGGCCGTGCCGACAATGAAACCCACCGCATTGGAGACGAGGAAGGCATTGTTGCGGAACAGATAGAGCGGCAGGATCGGTTCGGCAGCGCGTTGTTCGACCATGAGGAAGGCGACGAGCGCGACGGCGCCGATCACCGGCAGGAGGAGCGCTTCGGGGGCAAACCATGGCAGAATGGTCCCACCGACACTGGTATAGATCACCAATGCGGAGAGTGCCGTGGTGAGCAGCGCGGCACCGGCATAGTCGATCTTGCGCTTATGGCTCTTGGTGCGGCTTTCAAAGGCGATGGCGATGACGGCAAAGGCCGCGATGCCAACCGGGATGTTGACGAAGAACAGCCAGCGCCAGGACAGGGATTCGACGATCAGGCCACCGAGCAAGGGACCGACCACGGTGGACAGGCCAAAGGCCGCACCGAGGAATCCCTGCGCCTTGCCCCGCTCACGCGGCGGCAGCACGTCACCGATGGCGGCCATGGCGGTGACGATCAGCCCGCCCCCGCCGATGCCCTGAACAAAGCGGCAGAACACAAGCATGTTGAGATCGACCGACATCGCCGCAAGGACCGAGCCGGCAAGGAAAATGCCGATGCCCGACTGCAGCATGAGCTTGCGGCCATACATATCGCCCAGCTTGCCGAAAACCGGCGCGGCGACGGTGGCGGCAAGAAGATAGCCGGTGATGGCCCAGGAAATATGTTCGATGCCGCCGAGGTCGGCGACAATGATGGGAAGCGCGGTCGTGATGATGGTCTGGCCCAGCGAGGCCAGCAACAGGGTCGCGACCACCGCACCGATCACCAATTTGACATTGGGATCGGATAGCTGCGGCGCAGTTGGTGCGGGTTGCGACATTTCTAACTCCGGAATATTTGTCGGCTTGATATATCTGCCCGACGCAATTATATGTCAAGAGCATGCAATTGCTTTTGGCATGTATTAAGGATCGCCTCCCATGCCCACACGACAGGACACATTGCGGGACCTGCTGACCAGAAGCGGCAAGAACGCCGATCTGGCGGACGCCCTGATCCGCATAGACATCGTGGTTCAGAACTGGCGGCGGCAGATGCACAAGCGCGAACTTGGCCATCGCGCCACGCGGGCGCTGGGTCTGGATATGGATCTGGCGCAAATCGATGTGCTGTTCGCCATTGCCAACCCGCCCCTCCCCTCAGACGCCAACGCCGATGACGAGACAATGGTTTCAACCGTCGCCGAGCGGTTGCATATCGACCCGTCACGGGCCAGCCGGCTGGTGGCAGAGATGGTCAACTCAGGTTATGCCCGCCGCGCGGTGTCCCAACGGGATGCCCGACGCACGATCCTCGAGTTGACCGCTGCCGGCGAAGCGGTGATCGATGCGGTCCGGGGATACAAATGGCTGTTGCTGGGCGAATTTTTCAGCACCTGGCCGGCCGAAGACGTCGCCGCGTTCGTGCCGCTTCTCGAGCGCTATTCGAGCTGGATGAACAGCAGCGAAGTGGCCGAAGAAAAGTTTGCCGACGAAATCGATGAACTGGCGCGCTCGATCGAGCGTGCGAAAACCGAGATTTCCTCAAGCAGCAAGAGCGGGTGAGTTCAGCTCGGACTTCACATGAGCGAGAAACGCATCGAGCACGGGATTTGACGCAGCCGAGCCGCGCTTGATGCCGATTTCGGCCACGCCCAGCGGATAGCGCGCATCCATTTCCTCGAGAATGCGCAGACCGGGGCCGACGAACCATGAGGGCGCGACGGCGACACCGAGGCCGTCGAGTACGGTGAGCGTAATCAACGCCGCATTGGACGTGGTGACCGCAAGGCGCCATTTGCGGCCGTCCCGCACCAGCGCGGCCGAAGCCATTTCCCGCCACGAGCAGCCCGGCGACCATGCGCAGAATGGCAGGGGATCGTCGAAATGGGGCGAGACTTTTTCGCTGCCGATCCAGTGCAGCCTGTCCGAGCGCAGGGTTTCGGTATCGGCATCGCCCGTCCGGCACGAGATGATCGCCGCATCGAGTTCGCCATCGGCCAAAAGATCACGCAGCTGACCACTGGTGCCCGTAACGACTTCGACCTGAACGGCGGGATGGGCGGCGCCGAAGGTACGAAGCGTGCCCGGCAGGAAGGCCTGGGCATATTCATCGATGGCGCCAAGGCGCAGGCGCCCGCTGATCTCGAGCGGCTGGAAGGCGCGCAGCGCCTCATCGTTGAGCCGCACCATGGACGCTGCGTATTCGAGCAGTTTCAGCCCGTCCGGGGTGAGAACGTTGCGCCGCCCTTCCCTTTCGAACAGCGGCACGCCGATGATCTCTTCAAGACGTTTCATCTGGGCCGAAACCGTGGACTGGGTCTTGTTCACCCTTTCGCCGGCAGCGCCGAAACTGCCGGTTTCGGAAATGGCCAGAAAGGTGCGCAGAAAATCCGGATCGAGCGAAAACACGGTGATTTCCTTTCATCAGCAATTTCGATGGGTTTAACAAAAAACATTCGTTAGATCAATCCATCCGGCCAATCCATGATGGGCGTCATCGAGCAAGGAGAAGACAGATGACGCTATATGAACGGGATGATTTCGTTGAACGGCTGCGGTATCGCGCCACGGTGTGGCGCTACCTCAAGCTGGTGGTCTCGGGCTGGTGGGCCGACCGGCAGGCATATGCCCGGCGGCGGCGGGGGATGATCGAACTGGCCGAGATGGAAGACTGGCAATTGCGCGATATCGGGGTCGAGCGCAGCGAGGTCGACAGGCTGCTCCACCAGTATGGGGTGGCACGCGAGCAGATACAGGAAGACGCGGCGCGCTAGAGCCGTTCAGGATTTGATTGAATCGAATCCTTGGCTCCAAGCCCTTGTCTTGTCGCGTGTCTGGACCCTCAGTAAACGTAGACGTTCAGCACGGACCCTTCGGTGGCTATTGCAAAAACGTCCTCGGGCCCGTGCGCGGCGCGCTGAAGGGCCAGCGAGACCAGTTGATCGCCGGCTGCGGCGCCGCGCACCGCTCCAAGCCGGCCACCGCTTTGCATACGGCCTTCAAGCGCCTGGCGCGTATCGGCGCAAAAGCCCATTGAAACGACACGCACATTGGGCACCCGGCCCCAATCGCCCAGCGCCGTGTTGTTGAACAGGAACATGGCCCAGTCGGCGCTGGCGGTATCGCAATTTTCATCGGGTGTGGCGGTAATTTCGGGCTCAACCACGGGTTCGGGCTCAGGCAGGGGCTCGGGGTCCGCCGGGGGCGTATCGGGGCGATTTTCGGGCGGGTCGGCCAGCGCAACCTCGGCAATTTCAGTCTGCAGACCTTCAAGGGTCGGTGTCATCCCGGCCATTTCGAGCCATTGCGGCGCATCGGGCTCAGGCAGCGGCGGTTCGGGCCGAATGACGGGACCCTGTGGCGGTGGCTCGGGCGTGAAACTGACAAAGGACTGGCGGATGACGTCCTCATGCACGGGCGATGGCGGCGTCTGGGGCGCCGGTTCTTGCACAAGCTCCTCAGCGAGCGGTTCAGCGGCGATCCGGACCACCGGGGGTTCAGGGGGCGTTTCGACGGCTGCAACCTCGGTTGCCGGTTGTTCGGCCACGGGCGGCTGGGCGGTCGGCTCGGTCGCAGCGATCTGGCTGGCGGGGGTTTGCGTCACCGGCTCGGCGACAAAATCGGCCACTTCGGGCGCCGTGTCCGCCGGCCCTGGATCCTGCAGCCGGACGATCGCCACGGCTGCAATCGCTCCGAACGCAAAGGCCGATACAAGCACCAGCATCGCTATCCGCAACGCGTAGCCGTGTATGCTTTCCATTAGCCGCGCCTTCCCAGAAAGGCATGGCGTGCCCACCCAAAAGATGCGCACGCAGCCGCAAACTTATCCCGACCATTCCCCTTACGGCTTTTCAGCCGGCACCGCGGCGGCAATCGTTTGGCCTCTTTGCCGCCCGGCGCGCGAAGGCCAAGGCTCTTAATGCAGCATATTTGGTATCGGCACCTTGATGCAACTCGCAAAAAAACGCCGCGTCCATGCGAACGCGGCGTCGATGATACTGGTTTGGCCCTTCGCTCAGCCTCAGGGCGTTCGTGCCTAAAATCGCTCCACTGGAGCGATTTGACCTCGCGTTACCGCGAGGTCGGCACTCACCCAACGATTTCGTCGTCGCTAAAGAAGAACTTGATTTCTTCGGCGGCAGTTTCGGGAGCGTCCGAGCCGTGGACCGAGTTTTCGCCGACCGAGAGGGCAAATTCCTTGCGGATGGTGCCGGCATCAGCGTTTTCGGGGTTGGTGGCGCCCATGACTTCACGGTTTTTCGCGATGGCGTCTTCGCCTTCGAGGACCTGAACGACAACGGGGCCGGACGTCATGGATTCGACCAGTTCGCCAAAGAAGGGACGTTCCTTGTGGACCGCGTAAAAGCCTTCGGCCTGTTCGCGGGTCATCTGGATGCGCTTGGAGGCGACGATGCGCAGGCCGGCATCTTCGAATTTGGAGATGATCTTGCCGGTCAGGTTGCGCTTGGTGGCGTCCGGCTTGATGATCGAAAAGGTGCGCTGAATGGCCATTGTGTCTGGTCCTTATTGGAGGATGCAAAGAAAGTGGGGCCTTTTAGCGTCAGGTTGTGGCGGTGGCAAGACGGCTTGACGCGCATGGCGCGGACCTGCCCTGCAGGGACACCACTTGCGCGGGCGGGCAGTCAAGGTTACTCACCGCGCCATCATGCTTACGATTACCAACCTCCATTACAAGATTGCCGGGCGTCCCCTGTTCGAGGGGGCGTCTGTGACGTTGCCGACCGGGGCCAAGACCGGGTTCGTGGGCAAGAACGGGTCGGGCAAGACGACGCTGTTTCAGTTGATCCAGGGGTTCTTGTCGCCCGAGCAGGGATCGATCGAATTGAGCAAGCGGGCGCGGATCGGGGCGGTGGCGCAGGAAGCGCCGGCCAGCGAGATGAGCGTGCTCGATATGGTGCTGTCGGCCGACACCGAGCGCACGGCGCTGCTCGATGAGGCGGAAACCGCCGAGGATCCGCACCGGATCGCCGATATTCATATGCGGCTGGCCGATATCGATGCACATACGGCAGAGGCGCGGGCCAGCGCAATCCTCAAAGGACTGGGGTTTTCGCTGGAGCGCCAGCATGGGCCGTGCCGGGAGCTTTCGGGCGGGTGGCGGATGCGCGTGTCGCTGGCGGGGGTGCTGTTTTCCCAGCCCGATCTTTTGCTGCTGGACGAGCCGACCAACTATCTCGATCTTGAAGGCACTCTGTGGCTGGAGAAATATCTGGCGACCTACCCTTATACGGTCTTCATGATTTCCCACGACCGCGACCTGCTCAACAAGGCGGTCAATTCGATCATCCATCTCGAGCGCGGCAAGCTGACGTTTTACAAGGGCGCTTACGATACGTTCGAGGAAACACGCCGCATGCAGCGGGAGCTGCAGAACAAGGCGCGGGAGAAAACGCTCGCCCAGATCGAGCACATGCAGAAGTTCGTGGACCGGTTCAAGGCCAAGGCGACCAAGGCCAAGCAGGCCCAGAGCCGGGTCAAGGCGATTGCAAAGCTGCGGCCGCCCGAGGCGCTGTTCGATGAATTTGCGGCGCCGTTCAGCTTCCAGCAGCCCAAAAAGGCGCCGGCCACGCCGATGATCACCTTCGACAATGTATCGGTGGGGTATGGTGAGACGGTCATTTTGAAAAAGATCACCAACCGGATCGATCCCGACGACCGGATTGCGCTGATCGGGCCGAACGGGAACGGGAAATCGACCTTTGCCAAGCTGTTATCGCGTGAACTCAAACCGATGGGCGGGCAGATGCTGCGGGCGAAAACGCTCGATGTGGCCTATTTCGCCCAGCACCAGCTCGACCATCTCAAGCCCGAACAGACCCCTTACGAGCATGTGATCGACCTGATGCCGCTCGAAAGCGAGGCCAGGCGCCGGGCGCGGGTGGCCCAGATGGGGCTTTCGACGACGCGGATGGACACGAAGGCGAAAAACCTTTCGGGCGGCGAGCGGGCGCGGCTTTTGATGGGGATCATCACGTTTGGCGGGCCGGGCATGCTGGTGCTGGACGAACCGACCAACCATCTCGACATCGACAGCCGCGACGCGCTGGTTCATGCGCTCAACGACTACAAGGGCGCCGTGCTGATCATTTCGCACGACCGGCACCTGATCGAAGCGACCTGCGATACGCTGTGGATCGCCGAGAACGGCACGGTGAGCGAGTTCGAGGACGATCTGGACGGGTATCAGAAGAGCCTCACCGCCAACGGGGCGAGCGGAGCCGGCGGGGGCGGTTCGGCATCGGACCGCAAGCGCGAGCGGCAGGAAGCAGCGGCAAAGCGGGCCGAGTTGGCGCCGCTGCGCAAGGAGATCAAGGCGCTCGAGCAACAGCTGGACTGGAAACGCAAGGACCTGGCCAAAATCGACAAACAGCTCGACGATCCGGGCCTCTATACCGGCGATGCGGACAAGGCGATTGCGCTGGGGATCGAAAAATCGAAATTCGAGAGCGAGATCGCAGCGCTCGAGGACCAGTGGCTGGAGAAAAGCGCCGAACTCGAGGACGCGCAGGCCGACGCCTGAGCGGTTTCTTTACCGAACCGGCCAACGCGGTCTGGAACACGTTTATGCCCCGCGCTAAGGTGCTTCCGGACGATGCGGGACGAGGATCGAGCATGGCAAAACTGGTGATTGCGGCACTGCTGGCGGTACTGGCCGGGGCCGCGCCGGCGGTTGGGCAACAATTGACCAATGCGCAGCGCGATGCGGCCATCGAATTTGCGCTCAACAACACCCGCCACACCATGCTGCACGAAATCGGGCATCTGCTGGTCGATCAGCTCGATCTGCCAGTGCTGGGGCGTGAAGAGGATGCGGTGGACATGCTGGCCACGCTGCTCATGCTCAATACGGGGACCGAAGCGGATGTGATCGGGCTGCAGGATACCATAGACGGCTGGCGTTATTCGGAGAGTTTCCGGCCCTCGCGCGGCTACGTCAATTCGGCATTCTACGGCGCGCACAGCCTCGACATCCAGCGCTCCTACGCCATGGCGTGCCTGATGGTGGGGAGCGATTACGAGCGGCACACCCAATATGCGACGCGGATTTCGCTGCCCATCGACCGGCAGAAAAGCTGCGCGGAGGATTACCGGATCGCCGAGCGGGGCTGGTCGAGTGTGCTCGAGCCGCATCTTCGCGAGGGGGCACCGGCTTCCGATGTTACGGTGCAGTATCGCGACACGCGCGGGCAGTACCCTATCGCGCAGGCGCTGCTGGAACAGTCGCTGGTGCTCGAAACCTATGCCGACTGGGTGGCCAAGAATTATGTTTTGCCCCACCCGGTGCAGATCACGGCCGAGAATTGCGGCGAGGTCAACGCATTCTACGACCTGGAAAGCCGGGAAGTGATCCTGTGCTATGAGTGGGTCGATTTTTTCTATGAGCTCTATGTGTCCGACATCATGCCGGTGCGCGAGCATTTCGAAATGATGCGCAAGCTCAAGCTTGAGAAACTGGGACGGGTGGAATAGGACCAATCGAAGTCGGCTCTCTTGCCGGCTCTTGCGAGGTCGGCGCCGATCGGCTCCGCCTTGACCAACGGGGAGAGCGGGAATGCTGCTGGACCCCGGTTTTCACCGGGGAAGCAAAGAGGAGAACCGCCAGCGCTGCCGGTTACTGGATCCCGGGTCTTCGCCCGGGATGACCAAGGTGGTGGATTGCCTCGCTAACTGACCCCCATATACCGTCCCGGCTTGTGGTTTAAGATGATGACCAGGCTCATGAACACCGCGCCGACCAGCGAGAGCAGCACCCTGTCGAAGGGCAGGATGAAAAAGGCGGCGATCAGGATGAAAAAATCGATGCCGAACTGGACATAGCCGGCGGGGATCTTGTGATTGTCCTGCAGATAGAGCGCCAGAATGTTGACGCCGCCCAGGCTGGCGCGGTGGCGGAACAGGGCGAGAATGCCCATGCCCATCATGGCGCCGCCGGCAATGTCGGCAAAGAACGGGTTTATGCCCGAAATGTTGAGCCAATTGGGCATCAGCGCCGGATAGACCGAAACGAGCCCCACCGCGATGAAGGTCTTGAACGTGAATTGCCAGCCCATGCGCAGAAACGCCAGAACATAGAACGGCAGATTGACCACGAAGAACACCGCGCCGAACGGCAGGCCGGTGGCGTATTGGACGAGCAGGGCCAGACCGGCGGTGCTGCCGGTTGTGATCTGGGCCTGCGAATAGAAGGTGACGCCAAGCCCGACAAACAGCGTGCCGAGCAGGATGGCGAGAAAATCTTCAAGCGGGGTGTGCCTGACCTTGGGTTCGAACGAAGAATCCATAGGTTCCGATTTCGGTTCGTGGAATCGAGATCGGAACTAAAGCACTGTTTGGTGCCAGATCGAACCGAAAAAATCTCAGTGATTTTCAGGCCTTCTTGCTCCAGCGACCCCCTTCGTCCTGCTGCCAATAGGTGAGATCGTAAACCGGTTTGAGGTTGCGCCACACCTCGCGCGCTTCGGTGACGGCGTCGGGGTCATGGCCGTTGAAGATATAGACCAGCCGCTCATAACCTTCGAGCTGGCGCGGGGTGGCGCGATCGACGAAAAAGCGGATGGCGGCGCCGTTGGGGGTTTCATCGCCGCCGGTCAGCAGCACGGGCTGGATCGCATCGCCCTCCTCCCCCCGCGCAACAGCGTGGGGCAAAAAGCTGTCGTCGGAATAGGTCCAGAGCGCGGAATCGATGATTTCGAGCCGCTCGGCGCTGCCCACCTCCACCACCGCCCGCCAGCCGCGCTCGATTGTCTTTTCGAGCAGCATGGGCAGAACGGATTCGAGCGGGCGGGTTTCGAGGTGGTAGAAGAGAAGATCGGTCATGGCGATGTTATCGCATTGGATGGGTGGGGGCGCTAGGGGATGGCGTAAGCCAACTATCTTTCGACTGTTTCGTGAAACGGCCCCTCCGCTGTGTCGAGTATAAGGGCTACAAAGTCCCGCAGACTTTGTTCGACATAGCGCTCCACCGATTGTTTTGGATCGAATCCCCACCAAAGCAAGGCGCCTTGCCAGTGTGTTGCCGCAAGCAATCCGACGCCGGCAGGAACGCCGGTTTGCGCAAAGCAGGCATCAAGGGCGGCGCAGAGTTGGTCTCGCCAGGCGGCGCCGCGCGCCCGCAACTGGGGGTCGCGCAAATCCTCACGCAGGATCAAAAGACCTTCCGCATAGGTGTCGATGGTACCGTATTGCCCGGTGAGCCCCACGAGAAGTTCGATTGCCCCCTCGGGTGTCCGAGGAACCGAACCGGCGAGGCGTGCGGTATCAGCGTCCAGCCGATCCCAGGCAATCAGGAGCGATTTTTGCTTGAGGACGGCCTTGCTGCCGAAGCGCTGGACGAGGGTTGCCCCCGAGAGGCCACACCGTTTGGAAAGAGCGGCGAACGTCAGCGCCTCGGGCCCCTGCTCGTACATCAGGTCCAGAGCATGGCGCAGCACATGATCATCGGACTGCGTTTTTTGACGGGGCATCTTGACTCCAATAAATAACCGAACGATTGTTTATATATACAAATCACTGGGAAAGCCAGCCTAGCAAAGGGAGATCGGCAATGACACTTTCAGGAAAGGTTGCGCTGGTCGCCGGGGCGACACGCGGCGCGGGTCGCGGCATCGCAACAGAACTCGGAGCCGCCGGTGCCACCGTGTATGTGACAGGACGCACCACTCGCGAGCAGCCATCCGAATATGGCCGCGCGTCCGAAACGATCGAGGAAACGGCCGAACTGGTGAGTGCAGCCGGCGGCAAGGGCATTGCGATCCAGGTCGACCATCTGGTTCCACAACAGGTCCAAACGCTGATCGAGCGAATTCGGACCGAACAGGGCCGTCTCGATATTCTCGTCAACGACATCTGGGGCGGAGAGAAACTGTTCGAATGGGACAAGCCGGTCTGGGACCACGATCTGGATAACGGTTTGCGGCTGCTCAGACTGGGGATCGATACCCACCTCATAACCGCCCATTTCGCCCTGCCGCTGATGATCGAGCGACCGGGCGGTCTTCTTGTCGAGGTCACCGATGGAACGGCGGACTATAATGCCAACCACTATCGCCTCTCTCCCTTTTATGATCTTGCCAAGGTTTCCGTAAACCGCATGGCCTGGGCTCACGCCAAGGATCTGGAAAAGCATGGCGCAACGGCGGTGTCATTGACGCCCGGATGGCTGCGGTCCGAGATGATGCTGGAAGCGTTCGGGGTTCGCGAGGACAATTGGCGCGAGGCCACGGCCAAGGTGCCGCATTTCGTGATTTCCGAATCGCCCCGCTTCGTGGGCCGGGCCGTCGCCGCGCTGGCCGCAGACACCGAACGCATGCGCTGGAACGGCCAATCGTTATCGAGCGGGGGACTGGCGCAATTCTACGGGTTCACAGATCTTGATGGCTCACGCCCCGATGCGTGGCGTTATCTTGTGGAGGTCCAGGAAGCCGGTATGCCGGCGAACGATTCTGGATACAGATAGGTCCCTTCGATGCCCCACTCCGAAAACCCGCCACGGGATCGCTTCGACGCTGCACCGGTCGGTGACGTACGGAATGCAGAGATGGCCGAGATCGAACATCTTGCCGGTCTTTGGCACTCTGGCTGGCAGGACGCGCACGCTGCGATTCTGCCGGCTGAACTGTCGCGATATCGGACGCCGGCGAGTTTCCGGCAGCGGATTATCGACAATCTTGCGCTTACGCGGGTTTCCGGTCCACTGGGCAATCCGTCCGGCCTGTGCATGATCAAGCACGATGAGCTTTACCAGCTCTTTGTCGCGCCGGCGGCCAGAGGCTCGGGCACCGCAGCGGCACTGCTTGCCGATGGCGAAAGGCGGATCGCCGCGTCCCAAATCACCACGGCTTGGCTGGCCTGTGCCATCGGCAATGAACGCGCTGCGCGATTTTATGAAAAGCATGGATGGAAGCGCGCGGGCCAGATGACCAACCGGCTGCCAACGCCCGATGGCGTCTTTGAACTCGAGGTCTGGCGCTACGAGAAGCGGCTGTAGCTCAAATGGTCCGCCGGTTGGGGTAAGGATTGCAGTGCGAACAACTCCGCCTGAGATTATCGGCTACCCTCCATCCTCATAGCCATCCCTGGTCAGCCTATCAAACAGCGCCACCCCGAACCCCGTTGCCCATGAGGTGTTCGTCTCCGTCGAGGCCTTGCCGAAGGCGGTGGAGGCGATGTCGATGTGGGCCCAGGGGGTGTCGCCCACGAAGTGGGAGAGGAACTGCCCGGCGATGGACGCGCCGCCCAGGCGGCCGCCCTGGTTTTTTATGTCGGCGAAGCGGCTTTCGATGAGTTTGTCGTAGGCCGGGCCGATGGGAAGATGCCAGACCTTTTCGCCCGAGGCGCCGCCGGCCTGCTGGAGTTTGGCGGCGAGAGAATCCGTGTTGGTGAAAACGCCGGCATACTCCTCGCCCAGCGCGATGCGGATGGCGCCGGTCAAGGTCGCGATATCGAACATGGCTTTGGGTTTGAACCGGTCCTGACAATACCAGAGGGCATCGGCCAGAACGAGACGCCCTTCGGCGTCGGTGGAAATGATTTCGATGGTTTCACCCGACATGGCGGTGATGACATCGCCGGGGCGGTAGGCGTTGGCGTCGGGCATGTTTTCAGCCAGGGCCAGGATGCCGACGGCGTTGAGTTTGGCCTTGCGGGTGGCGAGGAACTGCATCAATCCAAGAACGGCGGCGGCGCCGCCCATATCGCCCTTCATGTTTTCCATCGAAGCGGCGGGCTTGATGGAAATGCCGCCAGTATCGAAAACGATGCCCTTGCCGACAAAGGCCAGGGGCGGCTGGCCCTTCTTGCCGCCGTTCCATTGCATGACGACGAGGCGTGGGGGGCGGACCGACCCCTGCCCTACGGCGAGGATGGCGCCCATGCCGAGCGCTTTCATCTGGGTTTCGTCGAGCACTTCGACCGACAGGCCACGATCGGCCAGGGTGTTGGCGACATCGGCCATATCGGACGGGCCGAGCAGATTGGCGGGTTCGTTGACCAGATCGCGCGCGAGAATGGTGCCGTCGGCGACGGCGAGGGCGTCGTCAAGCGCAGCGTTCATGCCCGATGCTTTCGCGACAACGAAGGTGAGCGCGGTGGGATGGGTCGCGCCATTCTTGCGGCGGGTGAGGTATTTTTCAAAGCGGTAGGAGCGCAGCCGGGCCCCTGCCCCCAGCGCTCCGACCAGATGGGGGGCCAGCCCCGCCTCGTCGAGCACCACGGCGGCATCGGAGACGCCGGCGGCGTCGAGCTTGGCAAAGAGCGAGCCGCCCCTGTCGGACCATGCGGCGGCGTTGTCCCCTTCCCCATCCGCGCCACGGCCGAGCACCAAAAGGCGGTCGCATTCAAGGCCGGCGGGGGCGGCGATATCGATCATGTGGCCGGGGCGGCCGGAAAAGCCCGTCGCCTTGGCGATGCGGGAGAAATCGAGACCAGTGCGCTTCCAAAGGCCTGCGGCCAACTGGCCCATTTCTCCCTCGCCATTGGCGTAGAGCACGAGCGCTGAGGGGGAATCGGGCAGGGTTTCGGTAACGGAGATCGAGAGCGTTTGCGGCATGGGCGCGGCAACCTTGAGTGGCGAGGGCATAGGCGGCGAAGATTCGCCGGGCTGGACGGGTCGAGCATTGTCCGTGGCGGTGGTTGCGTCAATGCGCAGCCATCATTTGGCACCCTGTGTTGCCACGCTGCGCTTTTTGCGGCCACACGAACAGGGTAAAAGCACAACTGACTCGCCGGCACAGGACCAGACCCGCCCCTTGGACAGACTTTCGCGATATCTGCAGAGCCAGTTCTTTGCGCAGGCGCTTACCATTTTCGCGGCGGGGGGCGCGCTGATCTGGCTGATGCAGCTGTTGCGGCTGTTCGATCTGGTTTCGGCCAAGGGGCAGAATTTTCTCACCCTGATGGGCCAGAGCGGGATGACGACGCCGACCTTTGCGCGCTCGATCCTTTATGTGTGTTTCGCCATCGGGCTGGTGCGGGGGTTGCGGGCGCTGCAATCGTCGCGCGAATTGCACACAATCCATGCCGGGCAGCGCACCGATGCGCTGTGGAAGGCGATCATTTCGTTTACGCTGGCCGGTGCGGCCATCGTGACGCTGGTCACAAATTATATCGAACCCCATTCACGGCGGATTTCGGCGGACTGGTCGGCCGAAATTGCTGCCGATGTGGTCGGAAGGGCGCTGGTGCCGGGGCGGTTTACGGAAATCGAAGACGGGCTGGTGTTTTCGATTTCGGCGCGGCGGCGGGACGGAACGCTGGTCGATTTCTTTTTCGACGACACGACCAACGAAACCCGGCGGACCTATTTTGCCGAAACGGCATCGGTGTTTCAGGATGAAACCGGCTATCAGCTGATCCTCAACAATGGCGCGATCCAGTATGAAAGCGCCGAGCGGCAGGGTTTGAGCCAGATCCGGTTCGCCCAATACCATATAAGCCTTGCGAGCCTGATCGATGCGGCGTCGCGCGCCACGAGCGCGGCCCAGACCGACAGTTTCGGGCTGATGGCCAAGGTGCTGGAGGGCAGTGCGACGGGCGAAGAGATCAAGATGCTCAACGAGCGGTTCGCCGATACGCTACGGGCGCTGGCCATCTGCGCGCTGGCGGCGGCGTTCTGCGCCTATCCCGATGGCGGGCGCGGGCGGCGGCGGATGCCGATGGAACTGGTGATCCTGCTGGTGGCGTTTGCCGAGCAGGCGGTGAGCGCGTTCTCGGGCGGCGGGGGCCGCCATTTCATCGCGCCAAGCGTGATCCTTGCGTTTTCGCTGAGCCTGTTGTGGCTGCGCAGCCGGCGCGCCTTCATCTTTCCGCGCTGGAGGGTGGCACGATGAACCGGGTCGGACGCCTCGTTTGCATTCGGCTGGCCGCCCGGATCGGGCTGGTGGTGGGGATCTTTTTCGGCATCATCCTGCTTGTCGAATTTCTCGATACGGGACGGTTCAACCAGACGGCAGCGCTGGCCGGGCCGTGGACCTCGACGGGGCTGGCGTTTCTGAGCGCTTTGCGCTGGAGCCTTCTGGGGCTGCCGGTGACCGTTCTGATCGGGGCCATCGTGGGGCTGATCGATCTGCATTCGCACCGTGAGATGGTGATCATCAGTGCGTCGGGGCGCTCGATCTGGTCGACGATGCGCTGGCCGCTCCTGATGATCATCCTCTCGGGCGTGATCGTGACGACGGTGGTCGACAGTTTTGCGATCAGGATCTATCAGCAGCTCGACGCCGCACAGATCGGCTGGGGACGCGCCTATGGGGTGCAGAACCGGGAGACGTGGTTCAACCAGACCGGCGCGGATGGCGACTACATGCTCTATGCGCGCTCGGTGACGCAGGGCGGCACGCGCCTGCGGGACGTTTCGATATTGCGGCCGCAGCCCGAAGGGGGGGGGGGCACGCGCATCCATGCGCGAATGGCCGAACTCGAGCCCGGATACTGGCGCATCACCGACGGGATGATCCTCGACATCGACCGGGCGCCGCGCGCCTTTTCCGAAATGACACTGGCTACGACCGCCACGGGGTCCGAGTTGAGCCTGCAACTGGGGACCGCCGAGGACATGTCGTGGTTCGATTTGCGAGCGGCCCTGCGCAATGGAATCGCCGACCCGTTTGCGCGGGCGGCGGCGGAGACGCGTTTTCAAAAACTCAATGCCGTTCCGTTCGTTCTTGCGGGTGCTTTGCTGATTGCGTTTGCCTTTACCGGCGGTTATCGAAGAACAGGGCATTATGGGTGGACCATCGTCTATGGAATCGTCCTGGGCCTGGTCGTGTTTGTAATCACGGAGATGGCTGACCGGGCCGGCTCGGCAGGCGTTCTCGACCCGATTGCGGCGGCGTGGGGCCCTGCCCTTGTCGCCATCGTGATCGGTCTGACCGTGATCCTGCGTAGAGAAGACGGGCGCGTTTGATGGACAAACCACCCCTGGGGGCAACATCGGTGCGGCGTGGCGCACTTTTGGCCAGCGTGCTGGCCACGGCGCTCGCGTTTGCGCCCGTGGCAAGTGCCCAGCAGCTCGTTCCCGCAGACTTCTTTTCGCGCATTCCCTCGGGCGGTGCCGGCGACATGGCGGTTTCGGCCGATACCATGGTGTTTGACTCACGCGACGATACTGTCGTGGCGCAGGGCCGCGTGGGGATCAGCTTTCAGGGCTTTCGCGCATCGGCCGACCGGGCGATCTATTACCAGCGTTCGGGACGGGTCGAACTTGTCGGCAATGTCGCGGTGATCGATCCCGAAGGGATCGAATACGTCGCGGAACGGGTGGAGCTGGAAGACGGCTTCCGCGAAGGGTTCTTGCGCGCGCTGACCGTGGCATTCCCCGATGGCAGCCGATTTACGGCAGCCGAAACAAATTTCGATGAAGGCGTCGAGCGGGTTTACGTCGATGGCAGCTATGCGCCATGCGGCACCTGCATCGATGCGAACGGCAACCGGATCGGGTGGTCGGTCAAGGCGGCCCGGATCGTCACCGACGAAGCCGAGCAGGTTATCTATTTCGAGCAACCTTCGCTGCAATTGCTGGGGGTTTCGGTGATCTCGCTGCCCTGGCTGACGCTGCCGCAGGACGAAGGGGTCGAGTTTCCGGTCCTGAGCTATAACGACCAATACGGTGTCGCGCTGTCCCTGCCCTTTTTCCGCTACCGGGTGGCCAATGGCACGCTGGCCGTGACCCCGATAGCCTATTTCAATCAGGGACCGGGCGTGTCGGTCGACTGGCGGCAGACCGTGGGCGATCTGAGCTATTCGGTGAATACATCGGGGGTCTATCAGTTCAATCCCGGCGCCTATAGCGGGCTGGCCAACCGCAATGTGCGCGGGGCGGTGCAGACCAGCGGCACATTTACACCGACCGACGCGTGGACGCTGGGGTGGTCCTACACCGCGTTTACCGATCCGGGCTATCTGCCCGATTACGACATCGACAGCGGAACGGCACGCAATCAGGTCTATGCCCAATATCTCGATGCCGACACCTATGCCGATATCCGGGTGCAGCAATTGGTGCCGCTCGACAACCAGCCGAGCCAGGCGGTGTTCGAGGCGCGCCAGAACGAGCAGGCCCTGACACATCCCAATGCGGTGGCCGATCACATTATCGATCTTGAAAACGGGGCCGGTCGGGTTGAACTGAGCAGCCGGCTTTTGGGGTTGACGCGGGCGCTCGACGATACGAGCCATGGCTTTGTGCACGGCTATGAGGGCCAATCGGTCCACGCCATGATGCAGGCGAGCTGGTCCAACCAGTATGTCGTGCCGGGCGGGCTTCTGGTTTCGCCTTATCTCGGGATGCGTGGCGATGCGGCATCCTATGACGGGGCAAGTTCGCTGGCCGGCGCGCCGGCGGCGCAAAGCCTGTTTTCAGCGACCCCGATTGCCGCTCTCGACATCCGCTATCCGCTTCTGGCGCGGACCGTTGGCGCTGCGCACGTGATCGAACCGATTGCGCAACTGGTCTATCGCGACGGCGAAGCAGTGCCCGGCATCACCAACAATGACTCCCAGGGATTCGTTTTCGACGACACCAATCTTTTCAGCTTCAACCGCTTCTCGGGGGCCGACAGGCAGGAAACGGGATTGCGGGCCAATGTGGGCGGACAGTTCCAGACCAGTTTCGACAATGGCGGATGGCTGAGCGGGCTGATGGGGCAATCCTTCCACCTGGCCGGAGCCAATGGCTTTAACGCAACCGATGGCAGCACGGCGGGCATCGGCTCGGGGATGAACGCTGACGCCTCCTATGTCGTTGCCGGCGTGCAGGGCGGCTATGGCGGGCTGGCCGGCGGGGCGAAAATGCAACTGGACCCCGCGACCGGCGACATACCGCGTGTCCAGCTTTCGGCCTCGGGCGAAGCTGATGGCTACAAAGTCACCGGCGATTACGTGTTCATCGCGGGCCAGGCGGCGCTAAGCCAGCCGCAGGACCGGCACGAAGTTGGTTTGGGCGCCGAAGTGCCAGTAGCCGATTACTGGACGGCCAATGCCGGGGTGGCCTGGGATCTTGATGCCAATGAATGGCTGCAGGCGACAGCCGGGCTGACCTATGACGACACGTTTCTGGCCTATGGCGTGCAGACGCGGTGGACGGGGCCGACACACCGGACGGCGAACGACTTCCGGGTCGGGGTCACCTTCAGCCTGAGCGGGCCGGAAAATTCGGACGTCGTCGATCTCGATGGCGGGTTCTGAACTCAACCATAAAAGCCAATTCCATTCCGGACCGGAACGCTTTAAACAGAACGCCAATCGCAACTGCCGAATTTGGCCGCATTTGTGCTAGAGGACGGCTTTGGCTAAAAGACGCTTTTAGGGAGCGGAACACATGAGACAATGGCTCGTATTGAGAACCGCTGGCATCTGTCTGGCTCTGGGATTGGCTTTCATGGCGGCTGCGGTGCAGGCGCACGGCGCGCGGGTGACCGTGGACGGCCAGCCGATAACCGACCAACAGATCAACGACCGCGCAAATCTGTTGCGCCTCGAAGGGCAAGGGTCGAGCAATTCGGCCCGGGTGCAGCTGGCAACGGACTCCCTGATCGACGATACGATCAAGCTGGCAGAAGCCTCGCGCCTCGGTATCAGCGTTTCCGATGAGCAGGTGGATTCCGCGTTTGCCAATATCGCGACCAACATGCGGTCGAGCGTTTCCAACCTCAACAGCATCCTGACGCAGAACGGGGTCAATCCCCAGAGCCTGCGCGACCGGCTCGAAGCGGCGATTGCCTGGCAGCAGGTGGTGTCCCAGGGGCTGCGTTCGCGCATCCA
>PBNW01000004.1 GCA_002723255.1 Pelagibacterium sp.
AAATGTTCTACAACCCAAAACGAAAGCACGTCCGGAACGGGATGCTGTCACCCGTCGAGTTCGAACGACAGCAGGAAAACTAACCCGAGGGTGTCCACGAAACTCGGGGCTATTCAATCTGCCGCAGATTGGCCAGTGCCCGGTTCATGTTCCGAATCATCGCGGTTTCGGTGATCTCGATTTCCAGCCGTTCAGGAGCCAGACCGGTTTCGGCCAGCAGCCTTTCGATGAACGCGACGAAATTTGGGGCATGCAACTGCACAGCCGAAACGTTGACCGCAATCATCAGCGGAGCCGTCCAGCTTGCGGCCTGGATGCAGGCCGTCCGCATGACCCATTCACCCAATTGCAGAATCAGCCCGGTTTCTTCGGCAATGGGAATAAAGGTAGAGGGCGGAACCGCGCCGCGCTCAGGATGGGTCCAGCGAACGAGAGCTTCGAATCCGGAAACCTCCCCACTTTCGAGATCGACCTGGGGCTGATAAACGAGTGAAAGCTGCTGGCTGACAAAGGCTCCGCGCAAATCGTGCTCGAGCAGGCGCCGATCACGCACCTGAACGCCCATCTGACTCTCGAACAGCCGATGCGTCCCCCGACCTTCGGCCTTGGCACAATAGAGCGCCGTATCGGCATAGGTCATCAGCTGTTCGGCGTCTTCTGCGTGTTCGGGATAGACCGCGATGCCAACTGAAGCGGAAATGACCGTCCCATCACCGTTTTCACGGTTGGCCCGCGCGAACATGCCGAGCATGTCCTGGGCAAGTGCCGAGGCATTGTCGATCGACCCTACGTCCGGAAGGATGACGGCAAATTCGTCACCGCCCAGACGCCCGGCAAACTGGCTGCCCTTCAATCCGCCCTCGATCAGCCCCGCCACGCGCTGCAGCAGCGCATCGCCAGCCGCGTGACCAAACAGATCGTTGACTTCCTTGAAACGGTCGAGATCGAGGCAGAGCACCGCAAGCGTTTGACCCGCGAGGCGAGCGCGGGCGATTTCATTATCGAGCCGCGTGTTGAAACTTGCACGATTGGCAAGTCCGGTCATGGCATCGTGATGGGCGAGAAATCGGATATGGTGCTCGGCCCGCTTGCGGGCCCGCAGGTCACGCACTGCAATGGCGCGGTGAAGGCTCCCGCCAAAATCGACTTCACGCATGACAACTTCGACCGGGATCCGCTCGCCGTCGAGCGCGGTGAGTTCGGTTTCAATGAGTTCGTTCGCATTCTCAAATATGGCTAAGCAGCCAGTCGGTGCGAGAAATTCATCGATCGCTCGACCCGATAGATCTTTGCCTTTCCTGCCGGCAAGGCGCTGGAAGGCGGCATTGACCGTAACGACGGTGCGGTCCGAACAGACAACGAGCCCTTCGACCGCGGCATCGGCCAGCCCGCGCATGCGGCTTTCCTCGGCCGCGGCCCGCCTTCTGTCACGCAGATCGAGATAGAGGCTGCCCAGCGCCGCCAGCAGGATGAGTATCGACACCACGCCAACGATCAGCGAAAGCACGCCCGGGCTGATTTCACCTGACGTCGCGATTGCATAGCAATTGGCGAACCCGGCTGCGCCCATCGCGGTGAAATGCATCGAGCATATTGCAAGGGTCAAGAGCCCCGCTCCGAAAACTCTCACGCGTGGGTTGCGGCTCACACCGATGCGCAGCGCGGCTGCACCGAGAACCATGCCGGAAATTACCGAGCCCGCGACAAGACCGGGGTCCCAGGATATTTCACCGCCGATTTCGAGCGCCCGCATACCAGTGTAGTGCATGGCGGAGATGCCGAGTCCCACGATGGCACCACCCAAAATCAGGTCAGAACGCCGGCGGCTCATGCCGGCCACAACCAGCCCCGCGCCGCAGACGGCGATGGCAATCAAAAGCGATGCCAGCGTCAAGCCGACGTCATAGCCGGCCGGGAAACCGACATCGAAAGAGAGCATGGCAATAAAGTGCGTGGCCCAGATGCCAAAGCCGACGGAAACGGCAGCAATCGCCAACCAGACGGTTCGCACCACGCCGACCGCACGTCGGGCATGGGTCAGAATTGATACACCGGCAAATGAGGAGAGCGCACAGATGAACGCGGCAAGGATCACCAGCCGGATATCGTGCTGGTGGTATAGGGTTGAAAGAACTTCGCTCATATTAAATCCGCCCGTCCCTAGCTTTTGGGACAGGATATGAGGCAAATACGTAAACAAACTTTAGTAGTCTATGCTGCGGTGCGCCCTCACGCCTTCATTACCGTTAGCAACCTGTAAACAGTGGCGCTCAAAACCGGGTGCGAGCCTTGAGTGCCTGACTGAGCGTGCCTTCGTCGAGATAATCGAGTTCGCCACCAACCGGCACCCCATGGGCCAGACGGGTAATGGTCACGCCATTGCCGGCAAGGCGGTCGGTGATGTAATGCGCCGTCGTCTGTCCCTCGACAGTGGCATTGATCCCCAGAACAACTTCGGAATAGTCGGGTGCGCGGCGGATCAGTTGGTCGATCGAAAGATCGTCCGGACCAACACCGTCAAGCGGCGAAAGCACACCACCAAGCACATGATAGCGCACCATCCCGATTCCTGCGCGTTCCAGGGCCCAGAGGTCGGCCACGTCCTCTACGACTATGAGCAGACCGGTCTCGGCCCGGCGCGGATCGGCGCAGATCGTGCAAGGTGAAATGGTATCGATATTGCCGCAGGTCTGGCAAACCTTAACCGCATCGACGGCGCGGTCGAGTGCAGCGGCGAGCGGGATCATCAACTGCTCTTTTTTTTTGATCAGATGCAGCACGGCCCTGCGGCCCGATCGTGGGCCCAGCCCCGGCAGGCGCGAAAGAAGCTGGATGAGCTGTTCGATTTCCGGCCCGCCGGAGGTGTTCGCCATTCTGCAACTATCCCTAAAAGGGGAACTTCATGCCCGGCGGGATCGGGAGTCCCTCGGTCATTTCGCTCATTTTCTGCTGCATGAATTCTTCGCCCTTGCGCCGTGCATCAGCATGAGCAGCGACAATCAGGTCTTCGACGATTTCGGCATCGTCTGGTTTGAACAGCGAGGGATCGATCTTGAGCCCCTGCAAATCCCCCTTGGCGGTCATGGTCACCGTGACCATCCCCGCCCCTGCAGTGCCTTCAACAAGATGAGAAGCCGCCTCGGACTGAATTTCCTGGGCGCGTTGCTGGAATTCCTGGGCCTTTTTCATCATGCCCATGAGATCTTTCATTCGTCTTCCTCCGGATCAACGGGAGTTTCGAAATCGTCCGCTGCCGTTTCCAACTCGCTGGTCAGGTCTGGTCGCGACTTAATGTTCACCAGCCTGGCGCCGGGAAAGGTTTCCATCACCGCTTTAACCATCGGGTCTTCCAGTGCGGCGTCGCGGGCATGGTCTTCTGCGGCACGCCGCGCCTCGCGCAAGGTCGGTGCAGCAATCTCTCTGGTCGATATGGTCACCAGCCAGGGCCGCCCGGTCCATTCCTTGAGCCGTGCCGACAAGGTAGATACGACCGAAGGATTGGCGGTTGGCGTGAGTGCCACCTCGATGCGTCCAACTTCGAACGACACCGGCTTGATGTCGGATTCCAGCGCATACTTGATCGCGATATCGCGTTTTTCGGCGGCCAACGCGACAATCTGCTCGTACGATTTCGGTACAGCAAGCGCCTCGGCCCGCGGGGCCGTTTGAGCGGCAGCGCTGGGCGGTGCCAAAGGCGCTACCGCTCGAGCCTGATATCCACCGCCACCATTGGGCGCCGGGGCGGACGGCGCGGGACCAGACCCGTTTGGCTGGCTCGTCAGCTTTTCGATCAGTTCGTCAGGACTGGGCAGGTCTGCGGCATAGGCAAGGCGGATCAGCACCATTTCGGCGGTCTGCAATCCGTTGCCGGACTGAGCAATCTCGTTCAGACCCTTGGATAGAATCTGCCAGGTCCGTGTCAGCACACGCAGCGCGAGTTTCTGGGCCAACTCGGCGCCGCGACTGCGCTCATCAGGGGTAAGAACCGGATCCTCGGCCGCCGAGGGCACGATCTTGATGCGCGTCACCAGATGGGTCAACTCGGCCAGATCGGTGATGATCGTTGTTGGATCGGCGCCAGAATCATAGAGCGCCCGCGTGTCGTCGAGTGCCCCGGCGATATCGCCGCCCATCAGCTTTTCAAACAGATCGATGATGCGTGCCCGGTCGGCAAGTCCGAGCATGTCGCGGACAGACTGGACGCTGATTGCTCCACCGCCATGGGCTATGGCCTGGTCGGTGAGCGAAAGACAATCGCGCACAGAGCCCTCTCCGGC
Organism: Pelagibacterium sp.; assembly: GCA_002723255.1. Lineage (GTDB taxonomy): Bacteria > Pseudomonadota > Alphaproteobacteria > Rhizobiales > Devosiaceae > Pelagibacterium > Pelagibacterium nitratireducens. The sequence continues at coordinate 4,278 of PBNW01000004.1, forward strand.
GCGCACGATCATCGACAGCGCCTCGGGCTCGACAGCGATCGACTCCTTTTCGAGCAGTCCCGAGAGATAGCCCGTCATCACGTCTGGCGAAATCCGGCGCAGGTCGAACCGCATGCAGCGCGACAGAATGGTCACTGGGACCTTGCGGATTTCCGTCGTCGCGAAGATGAACTTAACGTAAGGCGGCGGCTCTTCGAGTGTTTTCAAAAGCCCGTTAAAGGCCGACGTCGAGAGCATGTGCACTTCGTCGATGATGAACACCTTATAGGGTGCGCTCATCGGAGGCGTGCGGGTCATGGCGTTGATTTCGCGGATGGAATCAATGCCGGTATTGGATGCGGCGTCCATTTCCATGACATCGACATGGGTACCGGCAATGATCTCGGCGCAGTGGATACCCTCCTTGGAGAGGTCGAGTGTCGGATGCGCACCGGTTTCATCGGCGTAATTGAAGGCGCGGGCAAGAATTCTGGCGGTGGTGGTTTTTCCCACGCCGCGCACACCCGTCAGGATGAAAGCGTGGTGGATGCGACCGGTCGCAAAGGCGTTGCCCAGCGTCTGGACCATCGCGTCCTGCCCCACAAGGCTCTCAAAGCTCGATGGCCGGTATTTCCGGGCCAGAACCTGATAGGGCGTTGCTGGGGTCTGAGGGGTCACCATCGCGGGCCGTTGCTGGGGGAAACTGCCGCGCCATTACCCAATGGCGCTCTAGAGCAGGAGGCTGACGACGACCCGTGCCGTACTCGTTAGGGCTGCTTCCTTCCGGACCTGACCCGGTTGGCGAGCGGTTCGTCCGCCACCAACCTCCCGTCCCCTATGTGCTGCATCGGGAACGGGTTTGCAAGTGGTCAGTGGGACTCTTTCACGGCGCGGAGTCGGCCACCGGATAAATTCCAACCAGTTTGAAGTGATCGGAGAAAAACCCCAGTTCTTCAAGCGCCAGCTTGACGTTGTGATCTTCGGGATGCCCTTCGATATCGGCGTAGAACTGAGTGGCGGTAAAAGAGCCGCCAACCATGTAGCTTTCGAGCTTGGTCATGTTGACGCTGTTGGTCGCGAACCCCCCCATGGCCTTGTAGAGGGCGGCGGGAACGTTGCGGACGCGGAAGACAAAGGTGGTCTTGATTTTTTTGCCGTTCGGTTTGGGGGCAATCGGCTCGCGCGCCATGATCAGAAAGCGAGTGGTGTTGTGGGCGGCGTCCTCAATGTTTTCAGCAATAACATCGAGCCCATAGGTCTCAGCGGCAAAGCGCGACGCGATGGCAGCGATCGTTCGATCGCCCTTTTCTGCGACTTCGCGAGCCGATCCGGCCGTATCGACCGAGTTGATGGTGCGCAGCTTATGTCGTGCGATAAATTTCCGGCACTGCCCCAACGCCACCGAAAGCGATTGCACGGCCTCAATGTCCGATAGCGTTGCACCGCGCACGCCCAGCAGGTTCATACGAACGGGAAGGTAATGTTCGCCAATGATGTAGAGCCCGCTTTCGGGCAGAATATGGTGGATGTCGGTGATCCGGCCGTAAAGGGAGTTTTCGACCGGCACGACCGCATAATCTGCATCGCCCGACTGCACGGCGGCGATGGTCTGTTCAAACGTCACGCAGGGAACCGGCTGATCATCAGGAAACAGTTCAACAGCCGTTGCGTGACTGAAAGCTCCCAATTCTCCCTGAAAGGCGATCTTGCGTGACATATGCGTGGTCCCAAAGAATGAATGCGGGCGCACCTAACCCTCCGGGCGAATGGGTGTCAATTGAACGAACGAATGGCAAAATTTGGCTTGCGGGATTGTCGCACCCGGCCTATGGCGGTTGCGTGGGCCGATGCTTCCATTATATGGTCTGCGCGCGGGCTTGACGGTCGAATCCGTGGCTTTGGCGCAGGTGTGGAAACGCCCTGCTTCCCGGATCGCCGATCGAGGGCCCGTGTTTTGCGTTCTGCTGCCGGCGCTCGGGCGGGGATAACGGTACGGAGAGACCGAGGTTATGAATTCATTTGAACTCAACAAGATTTTTGGCGCCATCCTGGGCACCTTGGTCTTTGTGATGGGTGTCGGCTTTATCGCTGACGAGATTTACGCTCCGATCGAAGGGCGCGGCGCAAGCTACGACCTGCCGGAGCCCGCTGCCGAAGGTGAGGGCGGCGGCGAAGAGGCACCTGAAGTGCCTTCTATCGCTGCCCGCATGCAGACCGCTTCTGCCGAAGAAGGTGCGAACCTGATCACACGGTGCCAGTCGTGCCACGACTATTCTCCGGCAAACGAGAACCGCACCGGACCAGGCCTGTACGGTGTGGTCGGCCACCCGATCGCCAGCCATGAGGGATTCGCTTATTCGGACGCCTTGGCAGCGCTGGGCGCCGATGGCGAAATCTGGGACTACGAACATCTCGATGGCTTTCTTGAGAGCCCGCGCGATTACGCGCCGGGCACAAAGATGAGCTTTGCCGGCCTGTCGAACCCTGAAGATCGCGCCAATCTTATCGCATTCCTGCGTGAAAATTCGGACGATCCCTTCCCGCTTCCCGAGGCTCCTGCCGAAGACGAAGCTGCACTCGCCGAGGGCGAGGGCGGTGATGAAGCGCCGGTCGAAGACGAATTGACCGCTGCATTGGCGGCCGTCACACCAGAGGACGGCGAGGCATTGATAGTTCGCTGCCAGGCCTGCCACGATTATTCGCCGGCGAACGCCAATCGCGTCGGCCCAGGAATCCATAATGTGGTCGGGGCCGATATCGCTCATCACGAGGGCTACTCCTATTCAGATGCCCTGGCCTCACTGGGCGCCGAAGGTGAAACCTGGACGCCGGCAAATCTCAGCGCGTTCCTTGAAAGCCCAGCCGATTTCGCTCCCGGCACACGCATGAGCTTTCCCGGACTTGCCAATATCGAAGATCGCGCAGCGCTGATCGTCTTCCTCAATTCGATTTCGGACGATCCTATCGATCTTGGTGGTTCGGATGCGACAGAAGACGCTCCCGCCGAGCAGCCTGTGCTCGATGAAGTCGAACAGCTCAATCTCGAGGAGTCCGCCGAAGGGGACGACCCGGTGGTGATCGACGCTGAAGAACCGCAGGTCGATCCCACACCGCAGAGCGAAGATACCACTTCCGGCCAAGGCCAGCCGGCGGGTGATACGGTCGAGGGCGCGGCTGGATCGGACAATGCGCCCGAAACGACAGCCAACTGATCGTTTGCCATACGCGAACATGTAATTGCGGCCGCGCCATCTGGTGCGGCCGTTTTCTTTAAAGACAGGTGGGGAGGGTTCAATGGCGCTGTTATTGCATTTGACCGGCATCGATGAGGCGGGCTGGGCGAAAGGGTTCCGTGAGGCGATGCCCGGTTATCGCGTCGTGACGCGAAGCGATGCATTCGACCCCGCCGAGATCGAATTCATCTTTGTCTGGAAGCCGGCAACCGACGCTTTTGAGGGCCTCGATAACCTCAAAGCGGTCCTTTCCCTCGGCGCTGGTGTCGATGCCCTGCTCGAGCATCCCGCCCTGCCCGAAGTGCCTGTCATCCGGTTTGTCGACGAAGAACTCACTCATTGCATGAGCGACTATGTGATCTCGCAGGTCACCATGCATCAGCGGCTCTTCACACGCTATGCGGCCCACCAAAAAGCCAAAGTCTGGAGCCAGCTCTACCCCCCAGCCAGCCATGAAATTTCAGTCGGCATCATGGGCCTGGGAGTCCTGGGGACCGACGCCGCGCTAAAGCTCAGGGCCGTCGGTTTTTCCGTTAACGGCTGGAGCCGCTCTGCCGAGTCGATCGAGGGCGTTGAAGGGTTTGCCGGTGACACACGGTTTATGGACTTTCTGGCAGCTACCGACATATTGGTCTGCCTGTTGCCGCTTACCGAGGAAACGCGCGGCATCTTGAACATGCAAACTTTCAAGGCACTGCGCCGCGGCAGACTTGTGGGCGGGCCCGTTCTTGTCAATGCGGCCCGTGGCGGGCACCAGAAGGAAGCCGACATCGTTGCTGCGCTCAAGGATGGTACGCTGGGCGCCGCCAGTCTCGACGTCTTCGAAACAGAACCGCTGCCCCGCACCAGTCCGCTCTGGGAGATCGAGACCTGTTTCATCACACCCCATATCGCGGCGATATCGAACGAGCACAGTGGTGTGCGCTATTTCTCACAGATCATTGCCGACCATGCGGCCGGCAAGCCATTGCGCAATGTCGTCGACCGGGGCCGGGGCTACTGACCGTAGCGAGCCTTGAGCGCACCATAAAGCGCCCTTATGACTTGGTCGGTGCCGCCATATGGACGGCCGGGCCGCGCTTCTGGCGCCCATGCAAAAATGTCGAAATGCATCCATTCGGTCTCGGGTTTGATGAACCGGTTGAGAAAGAGGGCAGCGGTGATCGATCCCGCCAACCCGCCGGTTGATATGTGATTGACGTCAGCGATCTTTGAGGCAAGCAATTTGTCATAGCCGTTCCAGAGCGGCATGGGCCACAGCGGATCGTCGATCGCCATGCCGTGCTCCACGAGCGTTTTTGCAAAGGCCTCATCGCGGGCATAGACAGGCGGCAAATCCGGGCCAAGCGCTACACGAGCCGCACCGGTCAGCGTCGCCATGTCGATGATGAGGTCAGGGCTTTCCTCGTCGGCTAGTGCCAAAGCATCGGCAAGGATCAGTCGCCCTTCGGCATCGGTATTGCCAATCTCGACTGTCAGCCCCTTGCGAGAGGGCAGCACGTCACCGGGCCGGAAGGCATTGCCGGCGATGGAATTTTCGACCACCGGGATCAGAACACGCAAGCGTACCTTGAGGCCGGCCGTCATTATGGCGTTGGCGAGCCCAAGCACGTTAGCGGCACCGCCCATGTCCTTTTTCATCAGCGCCATGGAGCTGCCGGGCTTGATATTGAGCCCGCCCGTATCGAAGGTGACGCCCTTGCCCACCAGTGTCAGCTTGGGATGCGCTGCATCACCCCAGCAAAAATCTACAAGCCGGGGCGCCTGGCCGCTGGCTCGACCAACCGCATGGATCATCGGAAAATTGTGCGCCAGCAGGTCATCGCCGCGCACGACCTTGGTCGGAACATTGTGGGTTCCTGCAAAATCGGTGATCCACGCCTCAAACGCGTCAGGGCCAAGGTCATTGGCCGGAATGTTGACCAGATCGCGCGCGATGAATGCCGAGGTGACAAGGTTTTCGATCTCGGCGGCGTCGGCCCCCTCGGGAAGTTCCAGCACCGGCCGATCCTTGGCCTTGGTATAGCGGTCGAAGCCATATGCCCCCAACCGGAAACCCAGGGCCGCCAGCGTCGGGTCGCCGTAATCGCCCTCCAGCCGGTATGTGCCCGACGGAAGCGCCGATGCGGCAAGGCCAAGGACCAGCGCCGAACGGTTACTCTTTGGGCCAAGGCCGAAAAGGTAGGTCTCTATTTTTCCCTCGGTATCGGGTAAGGCCAGCAGCCTGCCCGATTGACCGGCAAAACCATTGCTCCGTGCCCAGGCCTTGTGCGTCTCGCTGAGACTGGCCGCGTCGACGCCGTTTTCGGCAACACAGATGATGGGCAGGGATTTGGGCATGAAAAACTCCGAGGCTGGATGTGTCCCGTTTGTATCCGCTGGCCTCCGGGACCGCAATCGATGTGGGACGGGTTTAACCCGGCGTTAGGGTTAATGAATTACTTCTTGAACGGATCAGGTACGCGCGAGCGCAGGGCGCCGGGAGTTGGAATGGGCAAATTTGGTTTGGTGTTGCTGGCGGGTGTCGCTACCATCGCCCTGGCTGGATGCGCCACCAATCGATCCGGAGCGTTGAACGCCGACTACGCAAATCTTTCCGGACCGCAGATCCAGTCAAGCGTGGCCGATCTCTCCCAGCGCTATGCCCAGGATCCACGCAACAAGGTGCTCGGCATCCACTATGCTGCCGCCCTTCGGGCCGCGGGCCAGGTCGAGCCTGCCGTCACTGTGCTCGAAAATCTCATGTCGGTTCATCAAGGCGATCCTGAGTTGGGCCTTGCCTATGCCAAGGCGCTGTCTGCTGCCGGCCGCTTCGAGCAGGCTCTGCGGGTTGTGGACAATGCGATGAATCCCGTAACACCCGACTGGGACGCGCTTTCTGTGCGTGGCGCCATTCTCGATCAGATGGGACGGCCCGCAGAAGCGAGGCAGGCTTATACGCAAGCGCTGCTTCTGGCACCCAACGAAGCACGGCTACATGCCAATATGGGGCTTTCCTACGCCATGACGGGTGAGCTCATCCAGGCCGAAACCCATTTACGTCAGGCGGCAGCCCTGCCCGGCGCAACCTCAAAGGTGCGGCAGAATCTGGCGCTCGTCCTCGGTCTGCAGGGCCGGTTCGAGGACGCACGCGCCCTCTATGCCGCAGAATTGCCGCCCGAGCAGGTTCAAGCCAATATGGATTACATCCGCGCGCTGCTGACCCAGCAGGATCGCTGGCAAGCCATCCAAAACGACACGCCTGCCTGAGCCGGGCCCCGCTGCTGTCCCGTCAGAGCGAGGTGACGGTGATGATGGCCGGCGCCATGATGATGATAAAGAGAACCGGCAGGAAGAAGACGATCAGGGGGACGGTCATCTTGGGCGGCAGCGCGGCCGCCTTTTTCTCGGCTTCCATCATGCGCGCGTCTCGCCCTTCTTCGGCCATGACGCGGAGCGCCTGTCCCACCGAGGTGCCGTAGCGCTCGGCCTGGATGAGCGCCGTCATCACCGAACGCACGCCGTCGAGTCCGGTGCGCCGGGCAAGATTGTCATAGGCGCGGGTCCGATCTTCAAGAAAGGACAGTTCAGCCGTCGTGAGGGTCATTTCCTCGGCGAGTTCAACACTTTGAAGCCCGACTTCCTTGGCAACCCGCTTTATGGCGTGCTCGATCGACATGCCCGATTCAACGCAGAGAAGGATGAGATCAAGCGCATCGGGCCACGCCTTCTTAATCGAGCGCTGGCGTTTCTGAATCTTATTGCGCAGCATCAGAACGGGGATGTAAGCCCCGACCAACCCCACGCCCACGGCATAAACTATATTGAGAAAGAGCGGGCGGTCGCCGGGCGTAATGAAAATGAGATAGAAAGCACCGAGCGCAAAAAAGAGAAAGGGAGCAACGAAACGCACGAACAGGTGCTTTGTCAGTTCGCCCTGGCCACGCAGGCCTGCCTGAGCAAGGCGGTCCATCGTGTTCTCGTCCACAAATGCCTTCTGGAGCGAAAACCGCTCGACTGTGGACTTCATATAGGTACGGGCATCGGCACCGCGAATGTTGCCCCTCCCGCCTTCCTTACCATCGGCCTGATTGCGCAAACGGGCCATTTCACGCGCCCGCATCTGTTCGCGCTCTATGGCCACCTTCTTGATGCGGTCCTTGCGTTCGACGCGCTCGAATATCTGGGAGCCGAACGTAAAGACGATCGCAGCAGCCGAAATGGCCGCAAAAACTGCGATGAGAAAGTCGGGATTGACGATCTGGTCAGCGAGGCTCACGCGCAAATCTTCCCTAATAGTCGAACTGGATCATACGATTCATGACGAACACACCCGTCATCATCATACCCGCGGCAACACCAAGGCAGATCGTACCGACACTGGTGGTAAAGAGCGGCGCCAGGTAGCCGGGACTGATCACGGATACAGCACCGATAACGAAAACAGGCAGGGCGCCGATAATCATCGCCGAGGCCTTGGCCTCCGAACTCATCGCCTTGACCTTCGCTTTCATCTTTTTGCGGTTGCGCAGGACGATGGCGAGGTTTGACAACGCCTCGGAAAGGTTGCCGCCCGACTGCTGCTGGACGGTAATGACAACGATGAAGAAGTTGACCTCGGACAACGGCACGCGATCAAAAAGTACAGGCACCGCTTCGGCCATGCTCTTGCCGACGGACTGTTGATCGAGAACGCGCATGAATTCCGATCGCACCGGCTGCTTGACCTCCCGGGCGACGAGCCGAATGGAGTCGTTGAGCGGCATGCCGGCCCGGACGCCGCGAACGATGGCCTCGACGGCGTTCGGCAATTCGTCGAGATAGGCGGCCTGATACCTCTTGCGACGCCAGCCGAGATAGATATTGGGCAGGACATATGCACCCGCGGCCGCAATGACCGCGGCAAAGGGCAGCGGCACCTGCACCACGACCAGGATTACCAACAGAGCGACGCCCAAAATAATCGAATTGCGCACCCAGACCTTGAAGGTGGTCTTGATCCCGGCCTGAAATATTCTGTGTTTCAGGGTCTTTTTGGCGCGGCGCGCATTGAGCTGATCGGATTGCTGCTTGAGTGCATCCTGCACCGTGCGGCGGCGCGTTTCTCTGGTCTTGTCGGCGGTAACGGTCTGACGGCGCACCTGAACGTCGGCCTGCAAGGCTTTCATGCGTTTGTCAGCCCGACTGGACCCCGCCAGCGCAGGCACGAAGGCAACGCCAAGCGCTCCAACGCAAACCAGGACAAGAATGCCGAGGACGATTGGGCTCATGGTCAACGCATCAGTTCGTGTTGTTCGACATTTGCCCGCTCCAGCGCTTCGACCAGCGCCATTTCCTCGTTGAAGTAGCGGGCTTTTTCGGTGAACTGGGGCTTGGTAATGCCGGTCGAGCGGTGGCGACCGAGGAGGGCCCCGTTGGCGTCTTCGCCCATGATGTCATAGAGGAACACGTCCTGGGTGACGATGACGTCGCCTTCCATGCCGAGCACCTCTGAAATATGGGTGATGCGGCGCGAACCATCGCGCAGGCGAGCGGCCTGGACGATCACATCGATCGACGACACGATCATCTCGCGAATGGTGCGGCTGGGCAGCGCGAACCCGCCCATGGTTATCATCGATTCAAGACGGGAAAGGGCTTCGCGCGGCGAGTTGGCGTGCAGCGTACCCATGGAGCCGTCATGGCCGGTGTTCATGGCCTGGAGAAGATCGAACGCTTCAGGGCCACGGACTTCGCCGACGATGATCCGCTCGGGACGCATGCGCAGGCAGTTCCTGACCAACTCGCGCATGGTGACCTCGCCCTCGCCCTCGAGATTGGGCGGGCGGGTTTCAAGGCGCACCACATGGGGTTGCTGGAGCTGCAGTTCGGCCGAATCCTCGCAGGTGATGACGCGTTCGTCTTTGTCGATGAAGGCAGTCAGACAGTTGAGCAGAGTGGTCTTGCCCGAACCTGTACCGCCGGAAATCAGAACGTTGGCCCGCACGCGGCCCAGAACGCGCAGCACTTCGGCACCCTCGGGAGAAATCGAGCCAAACTTGACCAGCTGCGGCAGGGTCAGCTTGTCCTTTTTGAACTTACGAATGGTGAGCGTTGGCCCATCGATCGAAAGCGGCGGCGCGATGACGTTGACACGAGAGCCATCGGGCAGGCGCGCGTCGCATATGGGAGAGGACTCGTCAACGCGACGGCCCACCTGGCTCACAATGCGCTGGCACACATTCATCAGGTGCGCATCGTCACGGAAGCGCACATTGGTCAGCTTCACCCGGCCACTGACTTCGATATAGCAGCGCTGAGAGCCGTTTATCATGATATCGGCGATGTCGTCGCGGGCCAACAACGGTTCGAGCGGACCATAGCCAAGAACGTCATTGCAGATATCGTCGAGCAGGTCTTCCTGCTCGGAAATCGACATGACGAAATTCTTGAGCGCGATGATTTCGGCGACGATGTCGCGAATTTCCTCACGCGCAGAATCTTGATCCATTGCGGCGAGTTGAGACAGGTCGATGGAATCGATCAGGGCCGAAAAGATCGAGGACTTGGTCTGGAAGTAGTTCTTGTCGCGCCCATTGGGTTCGACGTTGTCGACACCCTCTTCGATTCGTGTCGTTCGTTGGGCTTCGGACGTCGCGATCGCCGACTGCTCGCGGGCGCGTTCAACCTCCTGAGTCTCGGGAGGAGGCGCGGGGCGACTCGGAGCCGGCTGGGTGTTGCCACCGAAACTCGCACGCTTGCCGAACATCGTTTAAAGCCTTCCTTGTAATTACGCCCGCTTGCGCATGCGAAACAGATCGGGGAGCCGGATTCCGGAGGGGCGGCTGCCCGCCTCGGCGCCGGACCGCCCGGTCAGTTCCAGTCCAAGCGTGCGGAAAATGCCGTTGACCTTGTGAGTCCCCGAGACCTCCGCAATCATCTGGCCGTTGTTGGCGGCGGTCCCGAACAGGGCCGGCTCAAACCCGATCTGGGCAGCGAGATGGCATTCGATCGATGAAGCGAACTCCGCCGCGGGGATTTCCGGACGCTTGGAGATACCCGTTTTGTTGACCACGATAATGGGGTCGCTGTCGCTCGGGCGCATGGCCTTGACCGCATCGGCGATCGCCTTGGCATTTCGCAAATTGGCCAGGTCTGGCTCGGCCACAATCACCACCTCATCGACAGCAGCCAAAGTATGGCGCACCCAGCCCGTCCACAGATGCGGTATGTCGAGAATGACAACGGGTACGGTTTTCTGGCTGAGTTCGATAACCTGTTCGAAGCTGCGCTCTGTGAGATCGTAGGCTCTGTCGAGGGTGGCCGGTGCAGCGAGCAGCGAAATGTGATTTGCCGCCTTGCTCATCAGACGATCGAGCATCACAGCGTCCATCTTGTCGCTGGCATAGATGGCATCTGCAATGCCTTGCGGCGGATCCTGATTGAAGTCGAGCCCGGCGGTTCCGAAGGGCAGGTCGAGATCGACCACAAGAACGTCCTGGCGGATCGAGCGGGCGATGGCCCAGGCAACGTTATGGGCGATGGTGGACGCGCCGGCGCCGCCCTTGGCCGAAATAAAGCCCATGGAGCGGCCGATCGGTGCTGCGCCTTCCGATGCAAAAAGATCGGTTATGGCGTTGATGATTGTCGCGCTCGAGGACGGCATGACCAGATATTCGGAAACACCGGCGCGGATCAGGCTGCGATAGAGCATGACATCATTGACGTGGCCGATGACGATGACGCGCGTCGAGGCGTCACACACCTCCGCCAGTTTTCCCAGAGCGCTTTCGATCTGGTCCGCGGGCAGCGTGGTTTCAACGATGATCAGGTTCGGCGTGGGATTTGTGCGGTAAGTTTCAACCGCCCCTTCCAAGCCGCCATTGTGGGTCGTGAGGGCCACCTTAGACATTCGCCGGTCGTGCGTCGTGTCTTCGATGATCTGAGCGGTCTGGGAGTGCTCACAGAAAGCCTGGATCGTTATGCGCGGGATCAGCCGTGCCCCGCTTACGGTCTCGGTGGGCGCCTCGGATGCATTTGCACGATCGTCGTTGTCGATAAAGGTCATCGTTTCTACCCCAAGCGGGACGTCTCAAAAAGGGCGCGCCGGCGGTGATGCCGGAGCGAAGGGATCAATCGAGCATGAAGCCAACGGAACCACGGAACTGTCCGCCCCCCGCGCCGCCGACCCCGTACATGTTCTCCATGCGCCCAAGGAACATGGCTTCTGCATCTGACGAGGGCTCGTAGAAATCGTCCGGCGTGGCCACCGGTGCCACACTTGGCTGGGCAATCACCGGCGTGACCAGGATCACCAGTTCGGTCTGGGACGTGCTGTATTCGTAGGACCGGAACAGCGCACCGAGAATGGGGATGTTGCCGAGCCCAGGCAATTCATTGATCTGGCGCCGTGTGCGCTCTTCGAGCAATCCTGCGATTGCCAGGGTCTGGTAGGCCGGAAGTTCCACCGAAGTGGACGCGCTGCGCGAATTGAGGGCACCCGAAATCGTATCGGAGATTTCGGAGACCTCGGTATCTATATCGAGCGCGATCAATCCATTCGAGCGCACGGTCGGTGTGAAATTGAGCTTTATGCCATATTCCTTGTAGTCGTAGCTTTCCTCACCGTCGGTGACGACGCGGATCGGCAACTCACCGCCGACGTGGAAATTGGCTTCTTGCCCCGACATTGCCGTAAGCACCGGTTCGGCGAGAAGGCGCAGGGCGTTCTGGCTCTGCAACGCCTGCAGCGAAGCGTCGATGGAGAAATTGCCCTGGCTGAAATCGCCTGAATAACTGCCTGCGGTATCGCCGATTGTGGGATCCGAATTTATGCCCAGGTTAAGCGCGCCAACCGAGAGCGAACCGGACAGATTGATTCCCAGAGCTTTCGCCGCGTCACGCTTGATCTCGGCGACTACGACTTTGAGCGCGACCTGCTGACCGCCTGCAACGTTGATGACGGAAGTGACATTGGCTTCTCCGCCCACATATTGCGCGGCGATGGCAACTGCCTTTTCCATGTCATCGCCGGACTGAACATCGCCCGAAAGAATGACAGAATTGGCAAAGGACTGCACCTGAACGCGAGAGCCAGGCAGCAGCCGATTGATGGTTGCCGCAAGGCCCGAGGAGTCCTGGGCAACCGAGATCTCGATCACCGCAATGCCTGCACCCGAGGAATCGAGGAACAAAATATTGGTTTCGCCCGGAGCCATGCCCTGAATGACGGCACGGGTCCGTGTCCGCATCAGGGCGTTAGCCACGTTTGGCTGGGAGACGATAACCTCTCCGGCCTCAACCGGCAGATCGATGATGATCGATTTATTGACCCCGATTTCCACGTATTGGGTGCGCCCCAGCTCGCTCTGGGCAATTCGCAGATGCGGCGAAGTGGCCCCCAGGGCCTGTGTGGCACCAAACAGGGTGGCCAGCAGCAAGCCTGCAAACAGGGCTCGCATCAGATCAACTCGAGCGGCGAAAGGCTGTTTCGGAACGAAGAGCATCTATCTGACCTCGATGACGGGCGACAACGGCTGGGCCGGCACCGTTGGATCGGCTGGATTGTCCAGAGCCGAGACCGACGTGCCGGAGGACGGAGTAGTACGTTGCGCGCTGGATGTAACGGATTGGGACTGTCCGTAGCGGACGAGCCGTACGGTCTGGCTGCCGCCATGATCGTCCGCTGCGGTCTGCCCGAAATCGACAACCGAGCGCAGAACAAGCGCCAGCCGCCCCACGGACCCGGACTGCAAAATGGTTTCCGACTGGGCAGGCGTGAGCTCGAGCGTGGCGATCTCGGCTTTTTCAAAGACCTGGGAAGAGGGGTTATCGGGATCGACCTGCCCGCCGGTCGTACCGACCTCACCGAGCCGTGTTCCAATTGCCAGAACGCGAACATTTGAAAGGATGGTTTCGGAGTAATCGCCGCCCGAAGGGGTGAGAACGACATCGACACGGTCGTTGGGCACGATGTATCCCCCCGACGCCGAATCAGGGTTTACCGAGACCGACACGGCCCGCATGCCTTGTCCGATGACCGCCGAGAGATAGCCTTGGGTCGAATTGACGAGTTTGGCTTCGCGGATCGGTTCGCCGGCGAAAAATTCGAAGCGGGCCACAGAGCCCGTCACCTGCTGGGGCGCATCGGGTACGGTACCGGCTGTGATGAATTCGGAGCGCACCCCGCCTTCGGGCCAATCCTGCCAGCCCACGTCCGCTTCGGTCAGGCGCTGTCCGAGGCCGATTGCCCGCGTCGCGACCAGAACCTGGGCGCGCGCCTCGGTTTGCACTTCGAGCGCCGCGGATTCGGTCTCTTGCGGTCGGGGATTGTTGCCGCGTGTCGCCAGGAACGCCGCGAGCCCGCCCGCGACGATGGCAACCACGATGAGCAGAATACGCGCCGGTTTCATCTGACCCTACACTCCCACTAGCCCATGCCTGTCGCGGCACCTGCATTGTTTTCGGGAGACAGCACGCCTCAGCGCTTTGAGCCCCCGCAACGATCAGCCTTGGCGCGCCATATTTTGGATGCGCTTACGGCCTGATGGGGCAACTATTGCCGGTAAAGGGTCAAAACTTGGTTAATTGATGCTTTTTTGCAAAGGTTAACCAATGGTTTAGAGGAAGAGCTTCCTGCCCAACGCGAAACCTTGTGCTCAACGAGCGCACGGCGACGGCCCGGCAAGACTTCAAAGTGTGCCCAGTTGATCGAGCAGGGTCTGCTGGACAGCCTGATTGGTGACCAGACGCTCATAGATCAGGGTCTGGGGATAGATCAGCATGGCACCGATCGCCAGAGCAATACCATAGGGCACCCCGGTCTTGGGATGGTGCAGGCGCTGTATCCAGCCAACACTCAGGAGCGGGGCCGGTAGCACCCAGCGGCGACCGATGACAAGGGCCAAGGTCAAAACACCGCCCAGAACGGCCGCGTAAAGAAGAAAGGGCAGCATGAACTCAAAGCCCATCCACATGGCGATCCCAGCCGCCAGCTTTGCATCCCCGCCACCGATCCAGCCCAGAGCAAACAGGGTGAAAGTGACGGCCAGTACCAGTGCGCCGGCGGCCAGATGCATGCCGATCAGGGTCGGGCTCATGCCCACAATCAGGGCAACGATGATGAAGCCGACAACGACAGCGGCCACGAGCACGTTGGAAATGCGCATCGTGAGCAGATCTGAACAGGCAGCCAACGCCATAAGTGTTGGGAAGATGAGGGCGAGTGTCGTGTTCATTACAGCAACAAATCTGCTAACCGTTGGATGCTAGACTGGACGTGATACTATCCGAAATATACTGGAACATGCCGCTCATTGAGCCTTGGAATGCCAATAAAGCTCCGATAATGGCAATCGAAATCAGAGATGCGATCAAGGCATACTCGATTGATGTCGCCCCTCTCTGATCGGATATGAACCTATCAAACATGGTCGGCGCCCTCTTCGACCCCAAGTTACATCTATGCGTCAGCCTAGTGCAGTCGACTTAACAAACCCAAAAGAAGAGGGCCCGAAATTCGGGCCCTCCAATGTTTTTCANATGCCANNAACGGTNNCTTATCCCNCNGCCGCNCANTCTCCGCCGGCCCCNNCTTCGCCAGCAAGGCTNTNGGCAATGNTACAGAAGGTGTCCGTCAGTTGNCCGCCGAGCAGTGTCAGGGCCGCAATGACCACAACGGCAACGAGCGCCGCGATGAGGCCGTATTCGATGGCAGTAGCGCCGGAATCATCGGCGATGAATTTCTTAAAAAGGTTCATGACTAAGCTCCTTGTTCGTGCGTCCTCAAGTGACTGCATCGTTCGACGCGTCACACATCGAACATGGGGCAAAGCTAGTCCCGGCCAGTTGAAATAGAGTTAATCCCAAGGCTCAAAACCGGCCGTTCAAGGCCAATACTCAATATGACTAGCAAATGGTTTAACTGACTTGTAAATCGCTAACTATTATCGCCGCAATCAACTCAATATATATACCGACGCCGGACCCGCTCACGTTTGCCAAATCGTAACCATTGCCGTCCATGATCGGGTAACCATGCCAATCGGGACGGGAAGCCAGTCATGCCGGGTCAATTGCGCAGCACCCTGATTGCTGCAGTATTATTAATCAGTGGATATGGCCTTGGTCCCGCCATCGCTCAGGACCAGGATGCCATTTCGGCTGACGCCATTACGGTTACTGTCAATACCAACATGGCCCGGGTGCTTCGTATCAACGCGCCAGCTGCCACGGTGATTATCGGCAACCCGGCAATCGCCGATGTCACCATACAGGACCCCCAGACCCTGATTCTGACCGGCAAGAGCTTTGGCCGGACCAACATGATCATCCTCGATTCCAATGGCGACCCCATAGCCGATACCATTGTCGAAGTGGCTCAACTCACCTCCGACACCGTTACCGTGTTTATGGGCGCCCAGCGGACATCGATGGCGTGCGCACCCAATTGCCAGCCCGTTATCATGCTGGGCGACGACACCAGCTATACCTCGGACGTGGTCTCTTCGAGCACCATCATCGACAGCGCGGCCAGCCGATAGGTCGAAATCTCCCCAGCTCCTTAAGGTCCGGTTTACCGTGGCCTCAGATGCGCGGTCACGCGATCCAAACCCTAACTATTGGTTAGGAGAGCTTTGCGTATTGTGCCCAGCGATTTCAGACGGAGCGCGGGCATGGGGACTACCGCAACACGATTATCGAGACGGAAATGGCTGGCCCGCAGGTTGGCGCGCCGTTTTGCCCTGTCCGATCGGGGAGTGACAGCCATCGAATTTGCGATTGTCGGTCCGGCGTTTCTTGCCTTGATTGGGGCAACGTTGGAAACCGCCCTCGCCTTTTTTGCAGGTTATGCCCTCGACACAGCGGTTATCGACTCCTCGCGGCTGATCCGTACTGGGCAATCGGCCTATATTTCCTCGGAAGCCGACTATAGGGAAGCGCTCTGCGGGCGCCTGTATGGCATCTTCGATTGCGAACAGGTGCGTATGTCGGTGCGCCCTATCGACGATTTCGCCAGCTTTTCGATGTCCGGACCCATCGACACCGACACGGGCGAATGGACGATGGACAATTTTTACACCGAAGCAGGGCCGCTCGAAACCATGATGATTGAGGCCTATTACAAATGGCCGACATTCTTCAATATTCCGGGCCTGAATGCCGGACAGACAGCCGATGGCAAGCGCCTTCTGGCCGCGACGCACGTCTTTCGAACGGAGCCCTTCTGATCATGTACGAACCGCGACAGGGCATAGCCGGGGCATTGGCCAGATTACTCCGCAACCAGAAGGGAATAGCGGCAGTCGAGTTCGCGCTGATCGTGCCCATCCTGTTGCTGAGCTATCTGGGGGCAACAGACGTAACGCAGGGCCTGGCCATTGACCGTAAACTGGGCCAGGTCGCCTCCACCGTATCGGATCTGGTGGCCCAGGAAGGTTCAATCACACGCGACGAGGTTCATGCGTTCTTTCAATCCGGAATCGCAATCATGCGCCCGTTTGACTTCGAGAACACGAAGCTTCGGCTGACCATCGTCGAAGTGAACGGCAGTTCTACCGAAGTAACCGGCGCGACCGCGCGCAATTGGGAGATCGACGCCAGCAACGGAGAGACATATGAGTTGCCAAGCGACCTGCTGACGCTTTCAGATGAGCGCTATGTGGTGGTTGCCGAAGTAAGCTACGATTATTCTCCCATGTTCGGAACCGTCTTTAACAGCACAGTCCCCCTCGGGCAGCGTTCCCTTCACGTAACCCGCAAGGACGTCGGCGAATTCGGTTTTCCACCGGACGGCTCTCCGACCGGGGGAGGGCTCATCGAAGATGTTGTCGATGCGGTGGACGATGTCGTCGACGACGTCGCAGGCGACGAGGATGAAGAATCCGGAGAGGATGATGGCGGTTCCGCTGGCGATGGCGATGACGATGGACCAGGCGGTCCTGGCGGTGGATGGGGCGGCCCCGGTGGATGGGGTGGCGGGTGTTGGGGTTGGCGCTGCTAGCCTCAGCCAGCAGCCCTTGCCGCGACGCCCGCAAATACCGGATCGCCCTTTTCTCTTGTCTCAGCGCGCCAGCGCCATGGGTGGTTGTAAATCACGCATCTGCCTGACATGACATCGATCGAACCCTGGAGCAATAGCGATGTCCGAACCCCTCATTCCCGTTTTCGATCTTGGCGGCGTCTTTGTCGACTGGGATCCGATGTATCTGTTCCGCAAGCTGTTTGCGACCGAAGAAGAGGCGCGGTGGTTTGGCGACACCATCTGCACCAAGGATTGGAACCTTGAGTTCGATGCCGGGGATATCTATGCCGAAGGCGTGGCCAGGCTGATTACCCGCTTCCCCCGCTACTGGCGTGAAATCGGGGCCTATGACACCCGTTGGAAAGAGACCATCGGCGGCATTTTCCAGGGCACAGTCGATATCCACAACGAGTTGATCGAAGCGGAAATCCCGACCTTTGCGATCACCAATTTCTCATGGGAGAAATGGGTTTCGGTGCTCGACGAGTGGAGCTTTCTCGAAAAGTTCGACGGGGTGGTGGTCTCGGGACTTGAAAAAATGGTCAAGCCCGATCCCCGCATCTTCCGTCTGTTTTGCGACCGCTATGGATTGGCGCCGGAATCCTGTGTCTTTATCGACGACAACGAGGCCAATGTGGTTTCGGCCCGCGCGGTCGGCATGGAGGCGATCCATTTTTCATCGCCCGAGGCGCTCAGGGCCGAGCTTGTCGGTCTTGGATTGCCGCTCAAAAGCTAGCGTGTGCCGTACATCCGATCGCCCGCGTCGCCCAGACCCGGAACTATGTAGCCATGCTCATTGAGCTTTTCATCCATGCTGGCCGTGAAGATCGGCACATCGGGATGGGCTGTTGTAAACCGCTCCACCCCCTCTGGCGCGGCCAGCAGGCACAGGAAGCGGATATTGTTGGCCCCACGATCCTTGAGTTTTTGTACCGCCGAAATGGCAGAGTTCGCTGTTGCCAGCATAGGGTCCACGACGATCACCAACCGGTCGGCGGCGTCTGAGGGTGCCTTAAAATAGTATTCGACAGCCTCCAAGGTTTCGGGGTCCCGGTAAAGCCCGATATGGGCGACGCGTGCCGAAGGAACCAGATCGAGCATGCCAGCCAGAAGCCCCTCACCGGCCCTCAGAATCGAGGCGAATACGAGTTTTTTTCCCTTGAGGGTTGGAGCCCGGGTGGGCCCGACGGGGGTTTCGATATCGATATATTCGACCTCAAGGTCGCGAGTGACCTCGTAGCATAGAAGATGCGCGATCTCGCGCAGAAGCCTGCGGAAGCTGGCGGTCGAGGTGTCCTTGCAGCGCATGATGGTGAGCTTGTGCTGGACAAGGGGGTGATCGACGATGGTCAGGTTCTGCATGAGGCCGCTCTTTGTTTATGGTTATAGGGCGCTGGAGCCGTGCTTGCCCGGCGCGATGCCCAGCCAGTGGGCAATTGTTTCGCCAATATCGGACAAAACGGGGCGCAGGCCAATGCTGCCCTTGTCCAAAGCGCGGCTAAATAACAGGATTGGCACCTGTTCGCGCGTGTGGTCGGTGCCGGGCCAGGTTGGATCGTTGCCGTGATCGGCGGTGATGACCAGAAGATCGTCGTCGCGGAGCCTGGCGATGAGTTCGGGGAGACGGCGATCGAACTGTTCGAGGGCGTCCGCATAGCCGCCCGGGTCGCGCCGGTGACCGAATTCTGTATCAAAATCAACGAAGTTCGTGAAAATCAGAGCGCCATCGGTTGCCATATCCATGGCTTCGAGCGTGCGGTCGAACAGCACCATGTTGCCCGATGCCTTGATCTTGTGGGTAATGCCGCGCGCTGCGTAGATGTCGGAGACCTTGCCGATGGCATAGACCTGCCGGTCGGCCGATTTGAGGCGATCGAGCACCGTATCTTCGGGGGGATCGATGGCGAAATCGCGCCGGTTTCCAGTGCGTTTGAAGCTGTTGGCGTCCTCGCCGAGGAAAGGTCTGGCGATGACGCGACCGACCTTTAGGGGGGCTGTGAACTTGAAGACCGTTTCGCAGAGCGCGTAGAGGTTTTCGAGGCCGAAATGCTCCTCGTGGGCGGCGATCTGGAAGACTGAGTCCACCGAAGTATAAAAGATGGGTTTTCCGGTGCGAATTGACTCTTCACCGAAATCCTCAATGATCTGCGTGCCGGAGGCGTGGGTGTTGGCAAGGGAGCCTTCAAGTCCTGCCGCTTCGTAGATTTTTGCAAGCAATTCCAATGGGAAAGCCGGATTTTCGTTAGGGAAGTAGCCCCATGCGAAGGGAACCGGGACACCGGCGATTTCCCAGTGGCCGGACGGAGTGTCCTTGCCGATCGAGACTTCGCGCCCAACGCCCCAACGCCCGCCGAGGGGGGTGTTGCTCAGGCCGGGCGGGACCGTGCCGGTGGAGAGCTCGGCTGCGGCGCCGAGGCCGAGACCGTCGAGATTTGATAGATATAACATACCCTTACGGGTGCCCTCGATATCGCCACGGCCATCGGCGCAGGCCTGGGCGATGTGGCCGAGGGTGTCGGCCCCTGCATCGCCGAAATCGGCGGCGTCGGGGGCACCACCGATGCCGAAACTATCGAGCAGACATAAAATGGCGCGGGGCATCACTGGCCTCCCTTGGGAAGAATTTCACTATAGATAACCGGATGTTCAGGCGCATCCTCATCGATCACGTAAGCCGCGAGAAGGCGCCTTTCGGCCGCTGCGGCAGTGGCCTCGTCCCGGGCATGGATGCGGGCGATGGGGGTTTGCGGGTCGACTTTCATGCCGATGCCGGCGAGGCGATCAAAGCCCACATGGTAGTCGAGCTTCTGATTTGGATCGGTGCGTCCTCCCCCAAGAACGACCACCGCCATGCCCAAGGCACGTACATCGATCCGGACCACACGCCCAATGGACGCAGCATACACTTCCCTTACCACACCCACTGGACCGGGCACATATTTTTCCAAATCGTGCCAGGATCCCAGCGCATTTGCCATGGCAAAAAACTTCTCGGCGGCAGCACCGCTATCGAGTGCTATTTTGGCGCGGATAAACCCGTCATCATAGTCGAGCGCCATACCCCCGAGGATCAGTCCGTGGGCACAAAGGGCGAGCGTTACCTCTTCGAGGCGCGGGTCGCGATAGGCGCCGGTGAGGAAATCGATGGCGTTTTTCACCTCCAGCCAATTGCCCGCCGCAGAGGCGAGCGGTTGGTTCATGTCGGTGATCAGCGCACCGGTTTTCAGCCCCGCTCCATTGGCGACCGATACCAGGCTTTCGGCCAACCCGACGGAATCCTCGAGCGTCTTCATGAAGGCGCCCGAGCCGGTCTTGACGTCGAGGATGAGAGCATCGAGCCCGGCGGCGAGCTTTTTGGAGAGGATGGAGGCTGTAATGAGCGAGATGTTTTCGACAGTCGCTGTGACGTCGCGGATGGAATAGAGCCGCCGGTCGGCGGGGGCGAGATCATCGGTCTGGCCGATAATGGCGCACCCCACGTCCTTGACCACCCGGCGCAGGGTGTCGATGTCGGGATTGGTCATATAGCCAGGTATGGAATCGAACTTGTCGAGCGTGCCGCCGGTGTGTCCGAGACCGCGGCCGGAAATCATGGGAACGTAGGCGCCGCAGGCGGCCAGGATCGGCGCGAGCATGAGGGACACGTTATCGCCCACTCCGCCGGTCGAGTGCTTGTCGATCGTGGGGCCATCGAGATCGGACCAATCGAGCACGCGGCCTGAATCGCGCATGGCGAGGGTCAGCGCCACGCGCTCATTACGCGTCATGTTCTGGAAATAGACGGCCATGGCAAAGGCGGCGGCCTGCGCGTCATTGACAGCGCCGGAGGTGAGCCCGGCGACGAAACCGGCAATATCGGGTGTATCGAGTTCCAGACCGTCGCGTTTTCTGGCGATCACTTCCTGTGGAAGAAGCGGCATGCAGGATCAGACCTTGTGGAGCCGGACAGGCGATTTGGGCGCGCGTTTCAATATGCCCTTGGCCTCAAGATCGAGCTGGACGCATTTGAACCACCAGCCGGCCTTTTCGCCGCCGGGAAACAGGTCCTGGGGCAGGTCGGGCTTGATGGCGGCGATCAGATCGGCCGGAGTGGCGCCCGGTTCGGTTGCGGGGATGTGTTTCATCACCGCTTCGCGGACCGCCATGTATTTGGCCTTGTCGACCCGGGTCTTGTGGTTGGGGGAGGTGAAGTTTTCGACTTCGATCTTCTCATTCATGGTTCAGGCTCCGTAGGGCACCCAGACGTTCTTGATCTGGGTGGCTTTGCTCAGGAGATAGTCGCCTTCCAGCGCCGCATCGGCCCAGTCGAAGGCCAGTCCGCGCGTGGTCCAGCTTTGCTTGACGTTGCCTGCCGAGAGCTTTTCGATTTCGGTGGAGTCTGCCAGAGAGCCGGCGAACCAGATGCCATCGACGCCATCATGTTCGGCCAGGGTTTTGGCCAGTGATGTTGCATCGCCGGTGACGATGTTGACGACGCCGGAGGGGACGTCGGAGGTTTCGAGCACCTGATAAAAGTCCGTCAGGGCCAGTGGATGGGCTGAAGACGGAATCAGGACCGTAGTGTTGCCCATGGCGATGGCCGGGGCGAGCAGGGCAACAGCACCGAGAAGTGCGCTTTCGATCGGGGCGGCGATACCCAGAACGCCGACCGGTTCCACCATGGCCACTGCCATCATGCGGGCGGGCGGATTGTGTACGGCACCATCGAACTTGTCGGCCCAGCCGGCAAAGGCAAACAGCCGCTCGACGGAAAGATCGACCTCGCGCCGCGCCGCATTGGCCGAGGCGCCGGTCATCGCGCGGATGCGGTCGGCAAATTCGGCTTTGCGGTAGTCGAGATTTTCACCGAGATAGTAGAGCACCTGCGCGCGGTTATGGGCCGTGGCATTGCCCCAGCCCGAGGCGGCACGCGCCGCTTCGACAGCGTTGCGGATGTCCTTGCGGTTACCCTCTCCCACCTCGCCCAGATGTTTGCCATCGGCCGACAGGACGGGGCGGGCATAGCCTGAATCGGGGCGAGCCTGTTTGCCACCGATATAGAGCTTTGCCGTGCGGTCGATGCCGGTTGTTTCGCTTCCTTCTGCCGGGGTGGGCAGTTTCAGGTCCGGGGCGGGTTTGAGTTTTTTCTCCCAGGCGGGCTTGAGGTAGGCGGCCATGCCTTCCCTTCCCCCTTCGCGGCCAAAGCCGGATTCGCGATAACCGCCGAAGCCGACCGCTGCGTCGAACTGGTTGGTGGAATTGATCCACACGACGCCGGCCTTGATCTGAGGGGCGATATCGAGGGCGAGATTGACGTTTTCGGTCCAGACCGATGCTGCGAGACCGTATTTGGTGTTGTTGGCCAGCTCTACCGCCTCTTGGGGTGTGCGGAAGCTCATGGCGACGAGGACGGGGCCGAAGATTTCTTCGGACGCCAGCGTGTGGGCCGGAGAAACGCCGGTGACCAGCGTGGGGCGGACATAGCACCCCTTTTGCGGCATATCGCCATCGGGCGAATAGAACTCGCCACCCTCGGCCTTGCCGGTCTTTAAGAGATCGAGAACCCGTTCGACCTGAACGGGGGCAACGAGCGCGCCGATATCGATGGATTTATCCAGCGGATCACCGACGCGCAGGGTTTTCATGCGCTGCTTGATCTTGGCGATGAAGGCNGTTTCGATCGATTCCTGGACNAGAAGGCGCGANCCCGCGCAGCANACCTGCCCCTGNTTGAACCAGATGGCATCGACCAGCCCTTCGACGGCGCTGTCGAGATCGGCATCCTCGAACACGACGAATGGCGATTTGCCGCCCAACTCGAGCGANAGNCCNTTGCCCGAACCGGCAGTGGCGCGGCGGATGATCTTGCCCACNTCGGTGGAGCCGGTGAAGGCGATCTTGTCGATATCGGGNTGGGTGACNATGGCCTCGCCGGTTTCNCCGGCNCCGGNGACGATNTTGACGACGCCCTTNGGCAGGCCGATGCGAGNGCAGATTTCGGCGAACAGCAATGCGGTCAGCGATGTGAATTCGGCGGGCTTGAGGACAACCGTGTTGCCCGCCGCGAGGGCCGGAGCGATCTTCCAGGCCAGCATCAGCAGCGGGAAATTCCACGGGATGATCTGACCGCAAACGCCATAGGGCACATGGTCGGGGAAGGATTTCCTCAGATGCTGGGCCCAGCCGGCGTGATGATAGAAATGGCGGGCGGCGAGGGGGATATCAATGTCGCGGGTTTCGCGGATCGGCTTGCCATTGTCGAGGGTTTCAAGAACGGCAAACAGCCGGCTTTCCTTCTGAATCTGGCGCGCGATGGCATAGAGATATTTGGCGCGCTCAAAGCCGCTCAGTTGCGACCAGCCGGAGAACGCGGCGCGGGCCGCCTTTACGGCCTTGTCCACATCGGCTTTGCCGGCTTCGGAAATGTCGGCCAGCTTTTCGCCATTGGCCGGATTGGTCGAGGCGAAGGTTTTGCCCGGCCTGGTGAAATCACCATCGATGAAATGGCCGAATTTCCTGCCATGGGCCGCCAGCCAATCGAGGGCCGGGCCGGGCGCTTCGGGGGCCGAGCCGTATTCGAGGGTTTCAAAGATTTCCGCCACTTTGGTCATTTTCTTTCTCCGGGCTTTGGAGCCCCTAAACTCGGCGTGTTATCCCAGACCGGACCACTCAAGGGGCCGGTGTCTGGAGAAACGTACACTGTCACCCCGGGAATGAATCCCGGGGTGACAGTGGGGATGGGTGAAGCGCAGGGAGCCATGGCGCTCAGGCCATCGCGAAGCGGTAATCGGCGGCGTAGTGGCCGGTGATGCCGTGTTCGATCTGGCGTTCGATATCGGTCAAAAGCGAGGAGGCGCCAAAGCGGAACAGGTGCGGTTCGAGCCAGTTGCGGCCCAGTTCCTCGCGCATCAGCGCCATATAGGTCAGCGCGTCCTTGGCCTTAGAAATGCCGCCGGCCGGCTTGTAGCCGATCTCGATACCGGTCTGCTCGTGAAACCAGCGGATCATGCGGACCATGGCCAGAGAGGTGGGCAGGGTCGCGTTGGTCTTTTCCTTGCCGGTCGAGGTCTTGATGAAATCGGCGCCGGCCAGCATGCAGACCAGCGAAGCCTTGGCGACATTGGTGAGCGTTGCCAACTCGCCGGTGCCAAGAATGGTCTTGATATGGGCTTCACCACAGGCGGCGCGCATGGCACGAACCTGATCGTAAAGCCCCTGCCAATCGCCGCTGAGCACCATTCCGCGCTCGATGACGATGTCGATTTCCTTCGCGCCGTCTTCGACCGAGGCCTCGATTTCCGCAAGGCGGATCTTGAGGGGGGTCAGCCCGTGGGGGAAGGCGGTGGAAACCGCGGCGACGGGGATATCTGTGCCCTCGAGCGCTTTGACGGCGGTCGCAACGAAATTGTGGTACACGCAGACCGCCGCCGGAGTAACGCCCAGTTTTTTGACGCCCATGGCTTCGACCAGATCAGCGCGGATGGGATTGCGGGCCTTGGCGCACAGGCGCTCGACCCGGCCCGGCGTATCGTCGGAATTGAGCGTGGTCAGATCCATCAGTGACACGGCCTTCAAAAGCCAGGCCAGCTGGTGGTCCTTTTTGACCGAGCGGCGGGCGCCGATCGTTCCGGCGCGGCGTTCGAGCGCCGAGCGGTTCATGCGCACGCGTTCGACCCAATCGAGATCGAGCGGGAAGCCCGGATTGCGCTTGTGGCCGGTGGCGTGGCTCTGGCTGTCGACGATCTTGAGACTCATATCTCCTCCATCAGCGCCGGGATGAGGCGCTTCAATTTCTCGGCCCCGTATTTCGCCACGTCCTTGGTCTGGGTGTGGGAAATGACCTCCTGAGCCATGCCGGCGCCCATATTGGTGATCGAGGAACAGGCCCAGACCTTAAGGCCCAGGAACCGCGCCAGAATCACCTCGGGGACCGTGGACATGCCGACCGCGTTTGCACCCAGGGTCTGAGCCATGCGGATTTCGGCCGGCGTTTCGAAGCTGGGGCCAGAATACCACATATAGATGCCCTCCTTGAGAGCGATTTCGAGGCGGGCGGCGACCGCGTGGGTCGTGGTGCGCAACTCGGGATCATAGGCATCGACCATGTTGACGAAGCGGGCGTCGGTATCCTCGCCGATCAGCGGATTGACGCCGGCGTAATTAATGTGATCGGAGAGCAGCATCAGATTGCCGGGCGGGGCGTCGTGATCGAGCGAGCCGGCGGAATTGGTCAGGAGCAGCGTTTTGGCACCGAGTTCGGCAAGGGTTTGAAGCGCCGGGCGCATGGCGGCGGGGTCGCCATGCTCGTAATAGTGCTGACGGCCGGTGAGGATGGCGAGACGCCTGGAGCCCATCTGGCCGATGAGCAGATCCTTGCCGTGGCCGGAAACGCCGCCCTGGGGGAAGCCCTTGAGATCGGAAAAGGGGATCGTGACCTTGTCGGTCAGCAGGTCGCCGATGTCCGACAGGCCCGAGCCCAGGATCAGCGCGGCATCGATCGGGGTATCGCCCGCCAGATTGCGGATGGTCTTTAGTGCCTTGGCCATTCTCAGTGCCTTATGGTTTTCGCGTTTGCTCCGGTGGACCTCCCCATCCGATATCCAGAGCTGGAGCAGTTTCAGCATTTCTCCGAACCGCTGAAACTGCTCTAAGTCTTTGTTTTGTCGCGCTTCCGAACCAGATAAGTGGTACCCACCTATCCTGGAAACGCTCAGCGGCCCAGAAACTCAGGGCCGAAAGAGTGGGGCAGAAGTTCGCCCAGCGTCGTAAAGAGCGGTTCGCACTCGATCCCGAGGCAGATGATTGGGGTGGTTTCGGAGGCAAATTCGCGGATGCGCTGGCGGCAACCGCCGCAGGGGGTGACCGGGGTTGTGCCGGGGCCCGTCACAAAGATCTTTTCGATGCGCCTGCCGCCGCCGGCCAGCATGGCGGCAATGGCCGAGGGTTCGGCGCAATTGCCCACGGGGTAGGCAGCGTTTTCGACATTGCAGCCCGAATAGATGTTTCCATCATCGGCAAGAATGGCGGCGCCGACATGGAAGTTCGAATAGGGCGCGTACGCGCGAGCGCGGACGGCCTCGGCGGCGTCGAGCAGGGTTTTATCCTGCGGCGAAAGTGTTGCCATCACCGTTCCTTGACATAGGGCTGACCGGCCGCCTTGGGCGCGATGGCGCGACCGACAAAGCCGGCGAGCAGCAGGATGGTGAGCACGTAGGGCAGAGCCTGCATGGCCTGGGTGGGGACAGCGCCGATCAGCGGGAGTTCGACGCCTTGCAGGCGGTACTGCATGGCTTCAAGGAAGCCGAACAGGAGGCAGGCGCCGAGGGCTGGATAGGGTCTCCATTTGGCAAAGATGAGTGCCGCGAGCGCGATATAGCCGCGGCCCGAGCTCATTTCACGCGAGAAGCTGGCGGCCTGGGCCGTCGAGAGATACGCTCCGCCAGTACCAACCAGAACGGCGGTTATGGCGAGGGCCTTGTAGCGCAGGAAGCTCACCGACATGCCGGCCGTGTCCAGGGCCTTTGGGTTTTCGCCCACGGCGCGCAGGCGCAGCCCGAAGCGGGTGCGCCAGAGCACCCATGCGGTCAATGGCACGGCGAGGAAGGCGAGATAGGTGAGAATCGTGTGCCCGGACAGGAGTCCCGAATAGATGGGGCCGATGACCGGAACGCCGGCCAGCTCGCGCGCGAAGGGCAACTCGATACCGTAAAAGCGGGCACCGCCGGACAGGGCGGGCGTGTTGCCGCCACGGCCGAACCAGGCGGCGCCCAGGAAGACGGTGAGGCCCGAGGCGAGGAAATTGAGCGCCACGCCGGAAATGATCTGATTGCCGCGGAAATTGATCGAGGCGAGGCCGTGTACGGCCGAAAACATCAGCGACACGCCGATGCCGGCCATGAGCCCGAGCCAGACACTGCCAGTGACCGAGGCCACGACGGCGGCGCCGAAGGCCGAGCCGAGCAGCTTGCCCTCGAGCCCGATATCGACGATTCCCGAGCGCTCGGAATAAAGGCCGGCGAGGCAGGCAAGGATCAGCGGGGTCGAGACGCGGATGGTGGTGGTGAGAACCGAGATGATGTCTTCCATCGCCTATGCCCCCTTCTCTTGCGGCACGGGATCGGGATCTCGCTTTTGCCGCGTTGCCATAAAGGCAAATTCGACCGGACGGCGCAGCATGTTGCTCATGGCGCCGGTAAACAGGATCACAAGGGCCTGAATGGTGACGATCATTTCGCGGGTGATGGCGGGCATGGTAAAGGCCAGCTCCTGCCCACCCTGATAGAGCACGCCGAAGAGCAGCGCCGAGAGCCCCACCCCGATCGGGTGGGCCTTGCCCATGAAGGCCACGGCGATGCCGACAAAGCCGGTGCCGGCTACGTAACCCAAAATCAGGCGGCCATGGGCACCGGCAGTGTCGTTGACCGCGACCATACCGACAAGCGCACCGGAAATTGCCATGGTGGCCATGATGAGCTTTGCGTTGGACATACCCGCATATCGCGCGGCGGTGCTGTTATGTCCCATAGTGCGCAGGGCGTAGCCGAACTTGGTATGCCAGATCAGGATATAGACGCCGATCAATGCGAGAATGGCGAGAATGAAGGAGATGTTGACCGGCGTGTTGCGAAGCAGCGGTATCCATTCAGCAAGGAACGGCACACGGGTGACTTCAGCGATGCGGGCGCTCTCGTCGGAATTGATTTCTTCCGGCTTCAGGATGCGCGAGATGATGTAGCTCATCATCGAGGTGGCGATGAAGTTCATCATGATTGTGGTGATGACGACGTGCGACCCGCGTTTGGCCTGCAGATAGCCCGGAATAAAGGCCCATGCGCCAGCGAAAAGCGCCGAGGCGATCATGATGAGCGGCAGGGCGAAGGCCCAGTGCAACCCGCCAACGGCAAGCGCCACAAGAATGGCGCCGAGCCCGCCAACTTAGGCTTGCCCTTCGCCGCCGATATTGAACAGCCCGCCGTGAAAGGCGACCGCAACGGCCAGGCCCGCGAAAATGAAATTGGTGGTGTAATAGAGCGTGAACCCGAAACCGTATCCGTAGCCGAAGGCGCCGTAGATCATGATGCGGACAGCTTCGATGGGGTTTTCACCCACGATCAGGACGACGATACCACCGATGATGAAGGCCAGGGTGACGTTGAGCACCGGCAGAAGGATGATATCGACCCAGCGGGGCAAGGGCATGGACGCACTCATTGGCTCGACTCAGTGGATCTGGTTTTTTCGCCGGCCCCGACACCGGCCATAAGCAGGCCCAACTCGCCTTCATCGGCGGTGGCCGGATCGGCCTCGCCAACGATCTGGCCGTCGAACAGGACGACAATGCGGTCTGACAGCGAGCGGATTTCATCGAGCTCGACAGAAACCAGCAGAATGGCTTTGCCTGCGTCACGCATCTTGATGATCTGGTTGTGGATGAATTCGATAGCGCCGATATCGACACCGCGAGTGGGCTGACCGACGATCAGGACGTCGGGATCGCGCTCCATTTCGCGGGCCAGAACGATCTTTTGCTGATTGCCACCGGAAAAATTGGCGGTCTTGAGGTCGGTATTGGCCGGACGGATGTCGAATTTTGCGATATGGCGCTCGGCCTCGGCCCTTGCGGCCCTGACATCGAGTGTCAGTCCTTTGCCATAGTTTTCATGGTAGCCGAGAATGGCGTTTTCCCACTCGAAGAAATTGGTGACAAGGCCCATCCGGATGCGGTCCTCGGGCACATGGGCCAGACCGTTTCGCCGCAGCATGGCGGCGCTGTCCTCGTTGACGGCGGTCACATCGTGGCCGTTCAGGGAAATGCTGCCCGATTTTGCGGCGCGCATGCCGGCTATACATTCAAGCAGTTCGGACTGCCCATTGCCAGCAACGCCGGCCACGCCAAGAATTTCTCCAGCCCGCACCTTGAGTGATATGCCCTTGAGGCGTTCGACCCCTGCGTCGTCGGTGACGACGAGATCGTCGACATCGAGGAGCACATCGCCGGGGCGGGCCTCTTCCTTGTGGACGCGCAGCAGAACGCGGCGCCCCACCATCAACTCGGCCAGTTCTTCAGGACTGGTCTCCGAGGTCACCAGCGATTCCACCATCTGGCCCTGACGCATGACCGAAACAGTATCGGTGATGGCCATGATCTCGCGCAGCTTGTGGGTGATGAGGATTATGGTCTTGCCCTCGTCGCGCAGCGTCTTGAGCACCTTGAACAGGTGATCGGCTTCGGCCGGGGTCAGCACGCCGGTCGGCTCGTCGAGGATCAGGATATCGGCGCCGCGATAGAGCGCCTTGAGAATTTCCACCCGCTGCTGCTGGCCGACCGAAAGGTCTTGGACCAGCGCATCGACGGGAACATTGAGCCCGTAGTCGTCGGCAAGGCGCTGCAATTCGCGGCGTGCCTTTTCGACGCTGGGGCCCAAAAGCGCCGAATCCTCGGCGCCCAGAATGACGTTCTCGATGACCGAAAAATTGTCGACCAGCATGAAGTGCTGATGAACCATGCCAATGCCGAGCGCCAACGCATCGGAGGAATTGTGGATGGTTACTGGCGTTCCGTTGACCACGATCTCGCCGCTGTCGGCGTGATAAAAGCCGTACAGAATCGACATCAGGGTCGATTTTCCGGCTCCGTTCTCGCCCACGATGCCATGAACCGTGCCTCGCGTAACAGCGAGGTCGATATCCTTATTCGCGTGAACCGGCCCGAAGCTCTTGTTGATCTTTTTCAGTTCGATCGCCAGAGAGGTTTCAGCGGCCGGAGCCGGCCGCTGAACGTTTTCGGTTTGCGTGTCCATTATCGGACCCTTCCCTTAAAGGGGTAACGAATCAGACCGGGCAGGACTCGTCTTCGCGGTAGTCGTGAACGACGATTTCGCCCGATACGATCTTGGCGGTAATGTCGTCAACCATAGCGCGCATATCATCGGTGATGAGCTCGGCGTTGTTTTCGTCGAATGCTGCGCCCACACCGTCTTCGGCAAGGCCGAGGACCTCGACGTCGTTGGTCCATTCGTCATTGGCAAAGTCTTCGAAGGCGTCGTAGACGGCGACGTCGACGCGCTTGAGTATCGAGGTCAGCACCTGTCCGGGATGGAGATGGTTCTGGTTGGAGTCCACACCGATGCCGAAAACGCCGGCATCGGCGGCAGCCTGGAGAACGCCGACACCGGCACCACCTGCAGCGTGATAGATGACGTCTGCGCCGCGGTCGATCTGGCTGCGGGCAACTTCAGTGCCGCCGCCGGGATTGTTGAAGGCGTCAAAGCCAGTGCCAATGGCCGTTTCGATCACTTCGATATCGGGGTTCACATAAGCGGCGCCCTGCTTGTAGCCGCAGCCGAAAGCCTGGAGCAGCGAGAAATCGAAGGCCGGAATAAAGCCGATGGTGCCTGTTTCGGTTGCCATGGCAGCAAGCGCGCCCACGAGATAGGAGCCTTCATGCTCCTTAAAAATCACCGAGCGCACGTTTTCGATATCGTCAACGACGGTGTCGATGATGAGGAACGAGGTGTCGGGGAAATCCGGAGCAACCGCGCGCAGCGCGGTTTCCCAGCTAAAGCCCGGCAGGACGATGGGATTGTTGCCCCGCGCCGCAAACTGGCGGATAGCCTGTTCGCGCTGGGCATCGCCCGAAATTTCGAGATCCTGGTAGTCCTGCCCCGTATCTGTCTTGAACAGTTCGGCGCCGTTATAGGCCGCTTCGTTAAACGAAGCGTCGAACTTGCCGCCGCCATCATAAACGAGCGCGGGATCGGCAAGGGCCGTGCCGGCCAGGAGAGTGGAGAGGGCTACGCCTGCCAGGGCGGCGATGCCAGTCTTTGTTGTTTTGGACATGATTGATGCTCCCTATTCACGGGCTGCAGAAAGGGGCCCGGCGACGGCCGGTGCATTTCCACGCGCGATGGCTTCAGATACAATCGCGCAAACAAAGCGGACGCAATAGAGAATTTCGATTTTTTGACCATTTGGGCAAAAAATTTTGGGGATGCGGTAAACCACGCAGTTGCCCGTCTAGACCTGAGGCTCCAACGGGACAACCCTGGCGCCCATGGCCTCGCCGAAGCGCTCGAAAAATCCGTCGATGATCTTCTGGGCGGAATTGCCAACGATGGCCCTGCCCAGTTTCATGATCTGGCCAGACGCTCCACCGGTGGCCGAAAAGCTCAGGAGCGTTGAAGAACCGAGATCGATCAGTCTGATATCGGCCGAGGCCTGCGCCTTGCCGAGCAGCCCACCCCTACCCTGTCCGGTCAGCGTATAGCTTATGGCCGGGTCGATATCGGACAAGAACAGATCGCCTTTGAAAACGGGTTGAACCACGCCAAGATTGACAGTGATCTCAAGCTCGAGCGCGGTGTCGGACACCCAGCGAATCGCCTTGCAACCGGGTATACAGGCCTTGAGCACTTCGGCATCGTTGAGCGCGTTCCAAACCGCGAGCCGATTGGCATCGACCCTGTAGCGTCCACCGAAATCCAAGCCATCTTCCTCTTCATTTAACTCAAACACCGTGTATGCGGCTTTTTGGCACCAATGGCGAGAAAACAGCGCCATGTGGTGCATGCGCAATTGTCTTATCTCTTGCCAGGCGGAATCATGTCACCACATCTGCAAAAGTTGCAACAGGGACGTGGGCAATGAGCACCGAGATTACCCAAACCGAAGCTCCCCAGCTTATGGACAAGCCTCTGCAATATCTGGACAAGGCCGTGGCGGCGATCAAGGATCTTGGGCTCTGGCCCGAAGGTGAACCGGGCGAGGCACCGATTACAGGGCTTCTGGCCGAAATCACGCATCTCGACGACACCAGGGTCATCCTGATCGGGCGTGTTCTGACCCAGGCGAGTGCCTTCAACGAAGTGGTGCGCACCCAAGTTGCGGCGATGAATGTGGGCGAGCGCTACGAGGACATTACCAAATCCTTCAACTCGATCCGCGACGACGCCAAGGGCATGGTCGACCAGCTCGAGGACGGCAAGATCGATATTTTCGAGCGCGCTTCTAACGTTTGGATGAAGGTCTCGCGCGGCGATATCGCAGCACGATTCGACAAGATTCGCGACACCTATCTCGACGTCTCGAAAGACACCAAGGACCAGATCGACCGCGAACATACGATTCTCGAAGCCTATCGCGACTTTCGCGGCGCGCTCAAGCAGGCCGAAGTGATGGCGCTCGAAGTGCTGGACATCGCCAGCGCGCAGCTCGAGCAGCGCAAGATCGACCTGCAGGGGGCAACCGATGCGCTCAACGCGTTCACCGAAGGGACCCCGGCCGACCGCGCACGACTGGAAATGGCGCGGGACGAGCGGGTGCGCGATCTGCAGAACGAGGAGCGTCGCTACCAGATCGCCAAGGATCTGTCGGACAACCTGACGATTTCCTACTCGACCTCGGAAGTGATTATGGCGCGGCTCATGCAGACGACCAACGCCAAGGAACGCGTCTATCAACAGTCCATCTCGTTCTTTTCGACCAACGAAACTGTCCTCACAGCGCTTTCGGCCTCGTTTACCGGCCTGTTCGGGCTCCATGAATCGACCGAAACCCTCAATGCAATGAAAGAGGGCATGAGCCAGAGCCTGGAGACACTTTCGGAGATCGGCGGCAAGGTTCAGGAGGAAGCGCTAAGAGCGGGGTACGGTCCGACCATCCGCGCAGATGCGGTAAAAAAGCTTGTCGATAGCGTGGTCAGCTATCAGGAAAAAAGCATCACCATCATCGCCGAAATGCGCGATCAGGCCACCAAAAATTCGGCTGAAATCCGCGACGCTGTCGAAGACGGCAAGAAGCGGCTGGCAACGCTCGCCGCTGAAGGCAACGCCCTCGTTTCGGCCCGTTAGGATGCGATAACCCGATTATGGCAAGCGGTGGGGCAATAACGGGACAGACAGGCAAGGCGCCGCTGGACGATGTGATGCTGGCCATGGACGTGGTGGATACACTGCGCCATGAGCAAAATCTCGTGGCCCGCGAACTGGGGGCCACCGCCCGCGAAGCCGAACTGATTGAGCGCCTGCGCAAGATCTATCACGACCAGGGGATCGAGGTTCCCGACCATATCCTCAAGGAAGGCGTCAAGGCGCTGGCCGAGAGCCGGTTTACCTATACCCCGCCGCCCGATACATTCTCCACACAGCTGGCCCGGCTCTATGTGAGCCGGCAGCGCTGGGGACGTACGGTGCTCATCGGGGTTGTAGTGCTGGCGGTGGTGCTGGGCGGGTATTTCCTTGCCTACCGTCCCTATCAGGCGGGCATGGAGGCGGCGGCGCGGATCGAGCTGGCCGAAGAACTTCCGGCGCGAATCGACGCCGCCTATCAGCAGATTTTCAACGAGACCAAGGTGCAATCGGCCCTCGAGGTGGCCGAGCCCTGGGTCGAGCGCGGCAAGGCGGCCGCCGAGCGAGGTGATCGCGAGGACGCGCTGGCGGCCATCGAGCAGCTTGAGGCCATCCATGCGACATTGCTGGCAGAATATTCTATCCGCATCGTCAACCGGCCGGGGGAATCCACGGGGATCTGGCGATTCCCCGAGAGCAACACCGAAGCGACCAATTATTACCTCGTTGTCGAGGCCGTGGGGTCCGATGACGACCTGGTGACACTGCCGATCACCAATGAGGAAACCGGGCAAACCGAAGAGGTCTCGACATGGGCCATAAGGGTGCCGGACGTGACCTATGAATCTGTCCGGGCCGACCGGCAGGATGACGGGATCATCCAGCGCAATATCTTGGGCATAAAGCAGTACGGGTTCCTCGATACCGACTACACGATGCCGGTTCTCGACGGGGCAATTACGCAATGGTGAGGCTGCAATGAGCGTAAGCGGACCTCAGGCCATGCGGGCGCTAGACGATGCGCTACGCGACATCCGGCGCGAGGAAGATGACATAACCAAGCGCATCGCGCGGGCCAATGAACGTGTGGGTAAGCTGCGCGAGACCGAATTGGGGCAATTGCGGGCGGTGGCAAAGGTGCGGCTTTCGCCAGAGGTTCAAAAAGACCTGGCCGGCACTCTGAGCCAGGCCGAGAGCCGGGCGCGTGAGCTGCTCAAGAGCCATGCCGCCGCGATGGCCGACATGGAAAGGGCGCTGACCGGCAAAGAGGCCGATCTTGCAAAACTCAGCGCCGAGCGGCAGGAGTTGCTGGAAAATACGCAGAAATGGCAGGCCGAAATCGACGCTCTGGAGGCGCCCGTCAAGGCGGCACTGGCCGATGATGCAGCTTATGTTGCGTTGATTGCCGAGCGGGCCGAGACCGAAAAGGTGGCGACCGAGGCCGATCGCAAGGCCGATATGGCCGAGGCGGATCGTGAAGAAAAGGGCAAGCCCTATCGCGAAGATCCGCTGTTTTCCTATCTGTGGGACCGGGGATATGGAACGGGGGCTTACAAGGCCGGCACCTTAACGCGCATGCTCGACGATTGGGTGGCGCGGCTGGTGCGTTTTGCCGATGCGCGGCCCAATTATGCAATGCTGATCGCCATACCCGAGCGCCTGCGCGAGCATGCCGAGAAACTGGCCGCCGACGCCGATGTGCTCGACGAGAATGTGCGGGCGCGCGAGAACGCTGCGCTGGACGCCGCCGGTGGTGGGAAAGCGCGTGCGGCGCTGGAAACGGCACAGGCGCGGGTTGAGGCCATTGACGCGGAATTGCTGGCCATCGAGGACGAGCGCGAGAACCTGACCGAAAAGCAAAAACAGATTGCAGATGGCGGTGATCCGGCCTTTGCCCAGGCAGTGGAAATGCTGGCAGAGGCGATAAGCGACACCGGTATCGAAAGGCTTCTGGCCGAGGCGCGCGCGACGCGCACCGAAGAGGACGACGCGATCGTCGTGCGGCTCGAGGAGACGCGGCGGCGCATTGCCGAAGAGCAGCTCGAACTCGACGATGAACGCAGCCGGCTCAAGGTGCTCGAGGCGCGCCGGCGCGAGCTCGAGGACATCGAGTTCGAGTTCAAGAAATCGCGCTATGACGATCCGCGCTCCCGGTTCGGAAATGAAAGGCTGGTCGGCGATCTTTTGACCGAATTTCTCAAGGGTGGGATGACAGCGGCGGCCTACTGGGGGCAATGGCGTGACTCCCAGGACTGGACCGGCACCTCCGGACCGATCGTTCCGACGTCGCCGCGCCGGTCGAAAAAGTCGAAGGGCGGGTTTTCCGTGCCACCGGGGGGCTTTTCGCCGCGACCGCCTTCGGGCGGCAATTGGGGCGGATTCTCGCGTCCTCGCAGCGGCGGCTTTGGCGGCGGCGGGTTCACGACCGGTGGCGGGTTCAAGGGCGGTGGATTCAAGACCGGCGGCGGATTCTGATCTTTTCATAACGGTCCGGCTTTGGAGTGCTCGGCAAACGAGCGCTTGACAGATTCTGGCTTCGCCCTTATTAAACCAAATAGTTTAAAACTAAATGGTTTAATTTGATGTCTGCCACCGACCCTCTCAGTCAGGTTTTTGGGGCCCTCGCCGACCCCACGCGCCGTGCGATCCTTGCTCGTCTATCATCGGGCGAGGCGAGCGTTGGGGAGTTGGCAGCGCCGCACGAGATGAGTCTGGCTGCAGTCTCCAAGCACATCAAGGTGCTCGAAAATGCCGGGCTGATCAGCCGCAAGAAGGATGCCCAGTACAGCTACTGCACATTGGTGGCCAGCCCGCTCAAGGATTTGCATGGTTGGCTCGATGCCTATCGGAAGTTCTGGGACGAAAATCTCGACCAGTTCGAAACCTATCTCGCCGAGCTTCAGCGCGGCGATCCCAAATCAAAACAGTAACCAGGGAGCAATCGTGTGAGCGAAACAGTCATCGCAACCCCAACCGACAAGCCGATCATCACCTTCACCCGGACATTCAAAGCGCCCCGCGCGCTGGTCTGGAAAGCCTATACCGAACGCGAACACGTTGCGCGATGGTGGGGTCCGAGGTCCATCGGACCGATCGAAATACTGGAACACGATTTCAAGCCCGGCGGGAGTTGGCGCTATGTGCAGGACGTGCGGGATGTTGGCCAGGTCACCTTTTTTGGCCGGTTCATCGAGATCGATGCGCCCGAGAGCTATGTGAACACTTTCGGATTTGAAGGCCCGTTCGGATCGACCGAAGGCAATGAGGGACGCGAGACCCAGCGCTTTGAGGATCTTGGCGAGACGACCCTCTATACCGGCACGTCCCATTTCGACGATTTTGCGAGCCGCGACGCCGTTGTCGCCTCGGGCATGGAGAGCGGCGCGCGCGAGCAGATCGAGCAATTCGCAAATTACGTACTGGAAATGGAGCAGTAGCCCAGACGAGCGAGGTCAGCGAGCCGATTGTCTTATCCGGCTGGGCGTTGTTCAAACCATAGTGGCCGCCCGCCCCCCGGATCAGATTTCGATCTGCAGGCGCGCGCGCGTACCCTGAGGCACCTTGTCATAGGCCAGCGTCGCACCAAGGCCCGTCGCCGTTGCGGCAATGACGCGAGACCCCACACCGGTGCCGTGAATTTTGCCCTCACCCATCCAGCCCACACCGTCATCTTCGACGATAATCTCACAGGTGCCGGGCTCTATCTGGCTGGCTCTGACGCGAATTTCGCCGACCTCGCGGTCCCGATAGGCGTATTTGGCGGCGTTGGTGACCAGTTCGTTAACGATAACGCCGACCGAGACCGCCTTGTCGGTGGGAATGCGAATGGGCTCGGCCACGAGCTTGATGTCCGCTGCAGCGCCGTCAAGGCTCATGGACATCTGAATCTCGCTGGCCAGATTGCCCAGATAGGCATCGATTTCGACGAAACGTACGTCGTCGGTGGTATAGAGTCGCTTGTGGATGCCGGCTATGGCCGAGATGCGCCCCTGGGTTTCGGCAAGCGCTTCTTTTGCCGCCGGGTCCGCAACCGCCGAAGCCTGCAGCCTCACAAGCGCTGCAACCAGCGCCAGCGAATTGGCAACGCGATGATTGACTTCAGCCAGAGCCAGTTCGGCGCGCTCCTTGGCAGCGCGCAGTTCGCGTTCGGCCTGTTCACGTGCCTTGCGCAGGCGCGATGTCGTGATGGCCTGCTCGACCGCATTGCTCAAAAGTTCAAGAAAATCTTCGCCCACAGTCTTGAGCACATAGTCGGCAGCCCCGGCCTTGAGCGCGGCAACGGCAATTGCCGCTTCGGTCGAACCGGTGACATAGACGACCGGCGGTGAATCTTCGTTGGCGGCGACCTGTTCGAGCATGCCAAGGCCGGTGCCGTCGGCCAGATAATGATCGAGCACCAGAACATCGATATCGCCTTCGCCGAGCCGTTCGAAGCCCTTTTCGGCGCAGGTGACATGGATAATCTCGCGCCCCTGCCGGCCCAGCACCTTCTGGACCAGCCGTCCGAGAGCGGGATCGTCATCGACATAGAGAATTTTGGCGGGTCTGTTGGGCATCGGCGTTACGCGGTCTCCGGGACCTGCATGACCGAAAAGAACATGCCCAACTGGCGGATAGCGTTGGCAAAGCCGTCGTAATCGACCGGCTTGGTGATGTAGACATTGGCCCCGAGATCGTAGCAGCGCTGAATCTCGCGCTCGTCGTCGGTGGTGGTCAGCACGACGACAGGCGTACGCTTTGTGTGGGGGTTTGCCTTGACCTTTTCGAGGATGGAAACCCCGGTCATGTCCGGCAGATTGAGATCGAGAAGGATGAGATAGTGGCGGTTCGTGCTCACTGTGCCGCTGCCGTCCTGGCCGAACAGATAGGCAAGAGCATCGGTGCCGTTCACAAACGGAATGATTTCATTGTTCACCCCGGCGCGACGGATGTTTTTTTCGATCAGGCGTGCGTGACCATCGTCGTCCTCTATCATAAGGATGGTGACGGGTTTGGCGTCGGTCATGGTCGGTCCTTGATTTTAGCAATGGCGCGCAGATCAGGCGCCACGATCACTGTAAATGTGGTCCCATGATCGGGATTGGATTGCAATTGGATATCGCCGCCGAGGTTGCGGGCCATTATGCGCACATGGGCGAGCCCGATGCCCTCTCCGGGGACATTCTGGTTGCCCGATCGCCGGAACAGTTCAAACACGCGGTCATGGTCTTCGGCAGAAATTCCGCGGCCATTGTCGATCACATCGATCACGATGCGGCCGTCGCGCTCCTGCCGTCCCTCGATGGTAATGGCGATGGGGCGCTCTGGATGCCTGTACTTTATGGCATTGTCGAGAAGGTTGCCCAAAATCTGTTCGAGCGCCAGGCGGTCGGAAAACACCGGCGGGGTTGCAACCTTTATGACGACATCGCCATCTGTTTCCGCAACCTGATGGCGGACGGCCGATACCGTCGACTCCACGAGCGCTTCGAGATCTATGCGCTCGGCTTTGAGGTCTCGACGACCCTCGCGGGAAATCTTGAGAATGGCGTTGATCAGCCCATCCATCTTCTTTGTCGATGAGCGAATGAACCCTATTGCCTCCGGCAGGTCCTCGGTTGCGGTCTGACGCGCTTCGACAACAACAGGGTCGTCGGGATCACCGGCGTGGCTTTCAACGAGTGCGTTGATGGGCCCCAGAGAGGCTTCCAGCTCGGAGGTAAAGCCCATGATGTTGACCAGCGGCGCGCGCAGATCGTGGGTGACGATATAGGCGAAGCGCTGCACTTCCTCGTTGGCGCGCATGAGATCGCGGGTACGCTCGCCGACCCGGGCTTCGAGATCGCGATTGACACTCTCGACTTCGGCGCGCGCGGTATCGATTTCGCGGGTGTAACGCAGGACCAGCCATGCGGCCCCCCCCACCACGGCGATAATCACCAGCGCGCCGATAATTGCGATGATGCGCAGTGCGCCGACCGCGCCGCGTTGTTCGACCACGCCGTTGAAGGTTCTCTCATCCGCTGCGGAGACGATGGCATCGAGAAACGTGCGCATGCGCTCCATGATGATTTCGCCCTGATCGGTGCGCACCAGATCCAGCGCCGACTGGAGATCGCCCTGCTGGGCCAGTTCCAGCGTCCTGTCGAGTTCGGCCAATTTGGTCTCGATATCGGAGCGCATCTGCACCATGGACTGCTCTGCTTCCGGATAGGGAATGAGCAACTCATTGAGCAACTCGTAAGCCGGGACGATGCGGTCGACGACGTCGCGATAGGGTTCGAGATAACGGTCATCGAGGGTCAGCAGATAGCCCCGCTGGCTCGACTGTGCGTTCTGGAGCAGATTGCGCAAATCGACGGCGGCGATGCGGGCCACACGGGCTTCGGTGACCTCGTCGAAATGGGCCCTGTTGCGCTCGACCAGCCAGATGGTCGTGCCTACGATGCCGATCAGCGCCATAAGGCCAACAATGATGAGCGCAAGGCTGGACCGGGCGAAGCCCTTTGACGATATTGGCATTTTTGGTGATGAAGCCCGGAAATCAAAGCGTCGAAGTTCACTTTTGCCGGAAAATTGAACCGAACACAAGCAGCGCGGGCCGCACAGACTTGCGGGGCGTGGCAGCACAGCCCATATTTGCAGAGAAAGGAGAGCATGTGGCCGAAAAGACCCCGACCAAGACCCCGAGCACCCCTCCGACCGATGATCGCGCATCGCATGCGGAGATTGCAGACTTCGTTGCCAAGGTGGGCGCAATGAGTGCCACCAGGACGGCAAGCACTGACCAGCGCGGTCGGCTGCTGTTTGCCATGGACGCAACGATGAGCCGCCAGCCAACATGGGATCTGGCCTGTCAGTTGCAGGGAGAAATGTTTGAGACGGTGGCCAAGACCGGCGGGCTCGACGTTCAGCTCATCTATTTCCGCGGCTTTGGGGAATGCCGGGCCTCGCGCTGGGTTTCCGACGCACGGGCGCTGGCGGGCCTGATGACCGGCATCGACTGCCGGGGCGGACATACGCAGATGTCCAAGGTGTTTTCCCACGCCCGAAACGAGCACAACTCCAAAAAGATCAACGCCGTCGTCTATGTGGGCGACGCCATGGAAGAAGACATTGACAAGCTGGCCCAGAAGGCGGGCGAACTGGGGCTTTTGGGTTGCCCGATGTTTCTGTTTCAGGAAGGGCATGACCCGGTGGCCCAAACCGCGTTCAAGGAGTTCGCAAGGCTCACCAAAGGTGCCTATGCGCGGTTCAACGCCGGTGCAGCTGCGGAACTGGCGGCACTGCTACGAGCAGTGGCCGCCTATGCGAGCGGTGGACGCGCGGCGCTCAAGCTCCAGCAGGGCGGGCCAGCGAAACTGCTGCTCGAACAGCTTTCATGATCTGGTTTGTGCTTGCCGGCGCGGTGGCGCTGATTGCGCTGTATCTGTACGCACTGTTTTTACAGGGCGCGATCCGGCAATTGGTGCGCGCATTGCGCTGGATCGTCGGTGGCGTTTTGGTGATCGGCGCAGCAGTGCTTGGCGTGCGCGGCCAAATGCTTTTGGCCAGCTTCATGGCGGCGGGCGGGCTGGGCGTGTTGATGCGCGGACGGCTCGGCCCCATCGATTTTGGGGCGGGCCTGTCGAACCCAAACAATGTTTCAAGAGTGTCTTCGGTCTATCTGGATATGGCACTCGAGCACGAGACGGGAGCGGTTTCGGGCACCGTACGTTCAGGGCATTTTGCCGGGCGCGGACTGGCGGACCTGTCTGCAGAAGAGTGCTGGGCGCTCTATGACGAATTGAGCGACGATGCGGACTCGCTGGCGCTGTTCAAAAGCTGGCTCGACGCCAACCGGGCGGGCTGGCGGGACTATTTTGCCAGCGAATTCGGCATGGAAACCGGCGAGGAGGACGGCCAATCCGAAAGCCAGAGCACTGCCGGCGTCAGCGGGCTCGAAGAAGCCTATGAAGTGCTGGGGCTCAAGCCCGGCGCGGGCCCGGACGCCATCAAGGCGGCGCACCGGACGCTGATGAAAAAGGTTCATCCCGATACGGGCGGATCGGCCTTTCTGGCCGCCAAAATCAATCAGGCCAAGGACTTGCTGCTCAAGGAGACCGCCTCGCGCAAATCCTGAATGCCAAGCGCGTTGTTTTCCACAGGCGGTTGTAACAACGCCACGCCCTGATAGACTTTACTCAAGTCAATTGCCTCGGGCCGCCGTTGTCCGGGCAAAAAAACAAGAAATGAGTGGGGTTCATGTTTTCGGGTTTCGTCATCAATCCACCGGTCTTTTTCGGCGCCGTTATCATTATTGCCGTTTTCCTTTTGATCGGGGTCGTGGTGCCCGATCAGGCAGCCGATATCTTTTCCGCATTGCAGGCCGGTATTCTTGGCAATTTCGGCTGGCTGTACCTGCTGTCGGTGGGTATTTTCCTGGCGGCGGTGCTGCTGTTTTCGCTGGGACGTTTCGGATCGCTCAAGCTGGGGCCCGACGATGCGACGCCGGATTTCAAATATCTCTCCTGGATAGCGATGCTGTTTGCGGCCGGGATGGGAATCGGGCTGATGTTTTATGCCGTCGGCGAACCTATGACCCATTTTTATGCGCCACCGACCGCCGAGCCGGGCAGTATCGCTGCCATGCGCGAATCGATGGCGGTGACGTTTTTTCACTGGGGCATTCATGCCTGGGCGATCTATGCCGTGGTGGGGCTGTCGCTGGCCTATTTCGGCTATCGCTACAATCTGCCCCTGACCATACGGTCCGGGCTCTACCCTTTGCTCAAGAGCCGGATCAACGGCCCGATCGGACACGCTGTCGACATCTTCGCCATTGTGGGGACTATGTTCGGCATCGCCACCTCTTTGGGGCTCGGGGTCAACCAGATCAATGCCGGGCTGAACTATCTGATCGGCGTGCCGATCGGACCGCAGGTGCAGGTTCCGTTGATTGCGATCATCACTGCATTGGCGACCGTCTCGGTGGTCACGGGGCTCGACAAGGGTGTGCGCATCCTTTCTGAAACCAATCTGGTCGTGGCCGTGCTGCTGATGGTGTTCGTGCTGCTGGTCGGACCGACGGCGGATCTTTTCAGGGATTTCGTCCAGAATATCGGTCTCTATCTCGATACGCTGCTGCTACGGACCTTCAATATCTATGCCTATGAACCCACGCCCTGGGTTGATGGCTGGACGCTTTTCTACTGGGCCTGGTGGATTTCTTGGTCACCGTTCGTTGGCATGTTTATCGCGCGCATTTCACGCGGGCGGACGGTGCGTGAATTCATCGTCGCGGTGCTGTTCATCCCGGCCGGTTTCACATTCTTCTGGATGACGGTGTTCGGTAATACGGCAATGTTTGTGGATACGGGGGTGGCGGCCGGAGAATTGGGCACGGCAGTTGCCAACGACGTGGCCGTGGGACTGTTCCAGTTCTTCACTTACCTGCCGCTTCCGGCCGTGACCTCGACGCTGGCGGTCATTCTCGTCGCGGTATTTTTCATTACCTCATCGGATTCGGGTTCGCTGGTTGTGGACACCATCGCGGCTGGCGGGGAAACGGAAACCTCGACAGCCCAGCGCATCTTCTGGTGCGTCATGGAGGGCGTTGTGGCGGCCGGCCTGTTGCTGGCGGGGGGCCTCGGCGCACTGCAATCGGCGACCATCGCAAGCGCCCTGCCCTTCACATTCGTAATGCTGGCGCTGGTGTGGTCGCTTTATGTCGGCATGCGGGCCGACCTCGCCCAGCAGGACGCACAAGCGGCCTCTCCCCATTCCGGTCCGGCCCATCCTGCCTCAGGCTTGACCTGGCAAAGGAGGCTGGCCCTGATGCTCAAGGCGCCAACGCTCAAGGAGGTCAAGGCCTTCATCAACGGCGACGCCAAGGCAGCGCTCGAACAGGTGCGGGACGAACTGGCCAAACGGGGCTGGAACGCGAACCTGGAGGAAGACGAGGCCGCCGGGACCATCGCGCTGGTGGCCCCTTCCGAAGGGGTGCGTAACTTCGTTTATGGCCTGCAGAGTTCCGAGCAGCGGCTGGCGGCTTTTACCGCCTTTGAGGCCAGCCGCCCCGAAGTGCGCCACGAGGCGCGGACCTATTTCTCGGACGGGTCGAAAGGCTATGACGTCATGGGGATGACGCGCGAGCAGCTCATAGCGGATGTGCTGGTCCAGTTCGAACGCTACCTGGCGCTGGTCCAGATGCCAGCGTCCCAACTCGTTACTGCAGCGCCAGAGCACAGCGTCGAGACGAACTGAGTGGGTTGGGGGCAACGCCCCCAACCCACTTTCAATAATTCTTCATCTTGAGATGGGGAATGCCGGCGTCCATAAACTGGTCCCCATAAGCCATGAATCCGAGCCGGGCATAAAAGCCCGTCTTGTCAGCCTGGCTTTCGAGATAGCACCGAGGCTGACCATTTTCACCCGCTAGCTGCACGGCAAATTCAATGAGCCGGGCACCCAGCTTCTTGCCACGGTGGGACGCTGCAATAGCAACGCGACCGATCTTGGCGTGTTCGGGCTTGAACAGGATGCGGGCAACGGCAACTACCGCTCCTTCGGCGATGCCAACGATGTGGGTCGCTGTCATGTCATCGGCATCGTGCTCGAGATCTTCAGGCACGTGCTGCTCGATGACAAACACCTCGCGGCGCAGGGCAAAGCCAAGATTGCATAGCGGCGAGAAGACAGGCACCGCAAGCAGCGTAAGGTTCGACTGTTCCATCAGGCAAAAACGCTCGCGCCGCGATCTGCGGTTCCCACCAATTGCCGGAAGCCGGCGAACAATTCACGGCCCATGCCGTAATGCTGATCGGTCAGATCTTCGGTGGCCGCCGGGCGGGCTGCGAACTCCTGGGCATCGCCCAGAAATTCAAGCGTTCCGGTTTCAGCGTCGAGGCGAAGCAAGTCGCCGTCCCTCACTTTGGCGATGGGTCCGCCATCGGCCGCTTCAGGGGTCATGTGGATGGCGGCCGGTACCTTGCCCGAAGCGCCCGACATGCGTCCATCGGTAACAAGCGCGACCTTGATGCCACGATCCTGAAGGATGCCCAGAGCCGGGGTGAGCTTGTGAAGTTCTGGCATGCCAATAGCCCTTGGGCCCTGAAAGCGGATGACGGCGATGAAGTCGGACGTCAACTCACCAGCCTTGAAAGCATCCTGGAGGCCCTGCTGGGAGTGGAAGACCCGTGCGGGTGCCTGGACGAGACGATTTTCCGCCTTTACGGCGGAAATCTTGATGACCGATTTGCCCAGATTACCCGAGAGCAGCTTTAATCCACCGGTCCTGGCAAACGGCTCGGACGCCACTGTCAGCACCTTGGGGTTGCCGCTCTGGGCGGGAGCAGGCTCAAAAGTCAGCTCTTCTTCGATATAGCGCGGCTCTTTGGTGTAGGCGTCGAGCCCCTTGCCCCAGACCGTGGTCACATCGTCGTGGAGGTATCCCGCGTCGCGCAGTTCGCGGATGAGGAAACCCATCCCGCCGGCAGCGTGGAAATGGTTCACATCGGCCAGCCCATTGGGATAGACGCGAGCCAGAAGCGGTACAGCATCGGACAGTTC
The DNA here is from genome assembly GCA_002723255.1 of Pelagibacterium sp. GTDB lineage: Bacteria > Pseudomonadota > Alphaproteobacteria > Rhizobiales > Devosiaceae > Pelagibacterium > Pelagibacterium nitratireducens. Next base: position 48,824 of record PBNW01000004.1, read on the forward strand.
GGACATGTCATCCCAAGTGATTTTCAAGCCCGCCGCGTTGGCCATGGCGACAAGGTGCATTGTGTGGTTGGTCGAGCCGCCCGTGGCGAGCAGGCCGACGAGACCATTCACTATGGACTTTTCGTCAATGACATGGCCGGCGGGGGTATATTCATTGCCCTGTGCCGTTATGGCCAGCGCCCGTTTGGTGGCCGCCTTGGTCAGCGCGTCGCGCAGCGGGGTGCCCGGATTGACAAAGCTCGCACCCGGCAGGTGCAGGCCCATGATTTCCATAAGCATCTGGTTGGAATTGGCCGTGCCGTAAAAGGTACAAGTGCCCGGGCCGTGATAGGATTTGCTTTCGGCCTCGAGCAATTCGTCGCGCCCAACCTTGCCTTCCATGTAAAGCTGGCGGATGCGGGCCTTTTCGTCATTGGGCAGGCCGGTGGTCATGGGGCCAGCGGGGATGAAAATGGCAGGCAGATGCCCGAAGGTAAGGGCCGAAATCACGAGGCCGGGGACGATCTTGTCGCAGATGCCGAGAAAGACTGCTGCATCGAACATGTTGTGGGACAGGCCGACGGCAGCGGCCATTGCAATCACATCGCGGGAAAACAGCGAGAGGTCCATGCCGAGCTGACCCTGGGTCACGCCATCGCACATCGCGGGCACGCCACCGGCGACCTGGGCGACACCACCCGCATCGCGCGCCGCCTCGCGGATGATGGCGGGATAGGTCTCATAAGGCTGGTGGGCCGAAAGCATGTCATTGTAAGAGGTGATGATGCCCAGATTGAGCGCCTGATCGCCGGCGAGTTGGGCCTTGTCGGACGGTCCGCACGCCGCAAAGCCGTGAGCGAGGTTGCCGCAGGACAGAGCCGAGCGATAAACGCCCTGCGCCCGCGCCTTGTCGAGACGGTCGAGATAGGTGCGGCGCGAGGCTTCCGAACGCCTCGTTATGGCATCGGTCACGTCCTTGATTGTGGTCTTTACGGTCATGGTCGCCTCCTTAGCGAGGATGAAGGAGGTGACCCTGGGTCAGGTTGGGCCTCAGGGACACCAGAAGAGGGAAACAGGAATATGGTTTTGCGACAGCACGGCGCGCACCGGCATGGTTTCGACCGGCCCGGTTTGAAGCGCTTTGTCGAGCACATGGGCCTTTTCATCACCTTCTATATGCAGATAGAGCGCACGCGTGGCCAGCAGACGCGGCAGCGTGAAGGTGACGCGCGGTTCGCCCGCACCAGGCGCGTTGATCGCGATGACCGGACCGTCGGCATTGAGAGCATCCTGAAGCGTGTCGCCGCCGGGAAAGAACGAAGCTGTGTGCCCGTCATTGCCCATGCCGAGGACGACGGCATCGAAGGGCATGGGCAGGCAATCAAGAGCGGCGTTGGACTTTGCTATCCCAGTCGCGTCGGGTTCGGGCGTGCCGGCGTAAAGGGGCACAAAGGCCGCGACGGAGGCGGGGCCGGCCAGGAGATGTTCCTTTACCAGCCGCGCGTTCGACCGTTCCGAATTTTCGTCCACCCAGCGCTCGTCGACAAGGGTGACCGCAACGTTTTCCCAATCGACGTCCTCGCGCGCTCCGAGCACTTCGAAAAAGCGTTTGGGGGTCGAGCCGCCCGAAACGGCGAGCGAAGCCGTGCCGCGTTCATCGAGCCCGGCATTGAGGTTTTCGGCTATTGCGTCGGCAAGGGTTTCGGCCAAACGCTCCTTTGTCGAAAAGACGTTGCGCTCGATGGTCATTGTATTCTCCAGACTGTTTCAGGCGTCGCCTTCGTGCCAGGTGCGCCCGTCACGTTCGATCAACGCGACCGACGCTGTAGGACCCCATGTTCCCGCAGTATAGGTCTGGGGGGCATCTGACGCATTGTCCCATGCCTGGCGGATGGGATCGATCCAGCGCCACGCGGCCTCAAGCTCGTCACGGCGCATGAACAGGGTCTGGTTGCCGCGAATGACATCCATTAAAAGCCGTTCATAGGCCTCTGGGGTGCGTTCGGAGAAGGTTTCGGCAAAGGACAGGTTCAGAGGCACTTCGCGCAGGCGCATACCGCCCGGACCGGGGTCCTTGATCATCAAGAACAGCTTCACGCCCTCGTCGGGCTGCAGACGCAGGACGAGCTTGTTGGGCTTTGGGGCGCCCTCGGCATGATCGAAGATCGAATGAGGGATCGCGCGGAACTGGATGACGATTTCGGAAACACGCGAGGGCAGGCGCTTGCCGGTGCGCAGATAGAAGGGCACACCGGACCAGCGCCAGTTTTCGACCTCAGCCTTGATGGCTACGAAAGTCTCGGTCTTGGAGCCCTTTTTGTCGTCCGGCAATTCATCCTGATAGGAGGTGACCGAACCGCCATTGACCGCGCCGCCCTTATATTGGCCGCGCACCGTAAACTTGGAGACGTTGTCGCCGGTGATCGGCTTGAGGGACCGCAGGACCTTGAGCTTTTCGTCGCGCAGGGCGTTGGCATCGTCGGAAGCCGGGGGCTCCATGGCGACGAGGCACAAAAGCTGCATCATGTGGTTCTGGACCATGTCCCGCAGGGCGCCGGAATCGTCGTAATAGCCGCGCGTGCCCGCCCCAACATCCTCGGCCACCGTGATCTGCACATGATCGATATGGGCCGCGTCCCAGATGGGCTCGAACAGGATATTGCCGAAGCGCAGAGCCAGAAGGTTCTGGACCGTTTCCTTACCGAGATAGTGATCGATGCGGTACACCTGATCTTCGGCGAAGACCTCCGAGATCGCATCGTTGATTTCCATCGACGATTCAAGATCCTGGCCGAGCGGCTTTTCGACAACCACGCGGGCATCGCGCCGCCAGTAGCCCTTGTTGTCGAGATATTCGCAGATGGGGCCGAACAGCCCCGGGGCGACGGCGAGATAAAAGGCGCGTTCGATCTCGGGATCGGTGCGCAGGGCCTTTTCGAGATCGGCCCAGCCATCCTTGTCGGTGACGTCGTTGGCGATGTAGGAAAAGCACGAGACGAACCGGGCGACAACGTCCTTGTGCTGATCGACCTTATCCACAAATTCGCTCACGGCATCGCCGGCAAATTTCTGAAAATCGGCATCGGAAAGCTCCGAGCGCGATACACCGATGATGCGCGAGCGCTCATCGAACTGGCCATCGGCAAAGCGATGATACAGCGCCGGGATCAGCTTGCGCCGGGTCAGATCGCCAGTGGCGCCGAACACCACATAATCGAAGGGCTGGACCGGAATAATGCGTGCGGACAAGGACGAGCCTCCGTCATTAAAAAATTAGCGGGCGGCGTTCTGGCGGGCCAGAATCACCGCTCCGTGCAGCGGTTCTGCGCGGGGCAAGGAAACGTAATCGCCGTAGCGGATCTGAAGCAAAGGCATGAGCCTTTGGCCAAAGCCGCCGACAATGGCGAGTCTGTCTGCACCACAGGATTTGAAGTAAGACACATAGCGATCGATATAGCCAAGCTCGATTTCCATGAGTTCGGCCGCTACAGGATCGCCTTTTTCAAAATATTCAATGAAAAGCGGCATCAACGCGCCGTAGTCTGCCGGCTGGCGGCTGTCGAAGCTCCAGGCCATGACGGCGTTGAGATCGCCACCGAGCTGGGCGATGACGGCATCGGTCAGAGGCGAGGTATCGACGAGGCCGTCAGTGGCTTCGACGGCGTAACGGACGAGTTCTCGACCCAGAATGGCGCCCGACATCTGATCGCCGATGTGAAAGCCCCAGCCGCCGACCTGAAAGCGCTCCCCGTTCACCAGCGCCATGCCAGCCGAACCGGTGCCCACGATAATGACTGCGCCATCCTCGCCCTCATGGGCGCCGGCACGGGCGATGTCGATATCGTCATAGACTGTGACATGGGCGAACGGCCAGGGGCGCAGCGCGAAAGCCTCGCGTGCCGAGGGCAGCCGTGCGCCGGCCATGCCGAAACACACTTCGGTGTTGGCTGTTTGGGCATAATCGAGCCCGGCCAACGCAAAGACCTGCCGCGTGCCTTCCTGGATGGACGCATAGGCCGGATCGCCACCCTCGAGCTGGAGATTGGAGCGTCCGCCACGGGCTTCGGCAAGCGTTTCAAGGTTGGCATCGGCGAGACGGATGCGGCAATTGGTGCCGCCGCCATCAACGCCGAGGAAGTATTTGGGCACGATCGGATCAGCTCCCGGTTTTCGCGGCGGACCATACTGCGCTTGCGCATAGGACGAAAGTATTATGAGGTCAAATCGTAAATCGGCCCGATGAAGCGATCAGGCTGGTTGAAGAGCTGAACGGGCGCAGCCATTTTTTGCCCGGACACAGACTGCGGAGGGCATAAATTTGGCTGATCACATCCTGGTTCTGGGCGGAACGCGTTCGGGCAAGACGGCGCTGGCCGAACGGATCGCCCTGCGATCGAGCACCTCGCCCGCCTATCTGGCCACCGCCGAGGCGCTGGACGATGAAATGATCGAGCGGGTCTCGGCGCACCAGCGTGCCCGCGAGGGACGGTTTGCCACCATCGAGGAGCCGCTGGAATTGCCGCAGGCGCTGTTTGCGGCGGCGCAGGCCCATGACGTGATTCTGGTCGATTGCCTGACCTTGTGGATCACCAACCTCTTGAGCATGGAGCGCGATGTGGCCGAGGAGGTCGATCTGTTGGTCGAAGTGCTTGAAAACATTACCGACACTCAGGTGATCCTGGTCTCCAATGAAGTGGGACTGGGGATCGTGCCCGACAATGCGCTGGCGCGGACCTTTCGGGATCTGACCGGGGCGGCGCATCAGGAACTGGCGGGGATTTGCGAGCACGTCTATTTCGTCGTCGCCGGGCTGCCCATGGTGGTCAAGGGCAAGGCGCCCAAGCTTTAGAAGACCATCGAAAATAGCGCCCAGACGGCAAGGATGCCGAGCGCGATGAGCATGGCCCTGTCGTAAAGGCTTATGGCGGTTGCGATATCCTCGGCGGTGAGGTTTCGCTTGCCCTTACCCATTTTCGGCAGATCGAGCGTCTCGCCCTTGTAGGCGCGCGCGCCGCCGAGACCGAAGCCCAGGGCCCCGGCCATGGCGGCTTCGGGCCAGCCGGCATTGGGGGAGGCGTGATTGGGTGCGTCGCGTCGGGCGGCTTCCCAGGCGGCTTTGGGCTCGGCTTGTGGCATGGTGCGGGCGGCGAGGGCGAAGAGGCCGGCCGTGAGGCGCGCGGGGATAAAATTGACCAGATCGTCGAGCTTTGCTGACCCCCAGCCAAAGGCTGCGTGGCGCTCGGAGCGATGGCCGATCATGGAATCGGCGGTGTTGATTGCCTTGTAGATCGCGGCGCCGGGCAGGCCGAACAGGGCGAGAAACAATAGCGGCGCGATGACGCCGTCGGAGGTGTTTTCGGCCAGGGTCTCGATGGCAGCGCGGGAGATTTCGGCCTCGTCGAGCTCGGCTGTGTCGCGGCCCACGATGTGGGCGACTTCGCGGCGGGCACCTTCGATGCCCTGTTCGCGCAGGGCGCGGGCGACGGCGAGGACGGCGTCGCGCAGGCCTTTCTGGGCGATCAGGGTTGAGGCGAGGAGGATTTCTATGAGCCAGCCGAAGGGCAGAAAACGCAGGACCTGCTGGAGGCCGAGGGTGACGATGAGAACGGCGAGAACCACGATGGCGATGGCGAGAACGCCGGCTATCTTGCGGGAACCAGAGGATTTTTCGGGGTCGTTCTGGCGGCTGTCCAGAGCGTCGATCAGCCTGCCGATCCAGATTACGGGATGGCCGATCCTATCGGTGAGCCAGGCAGGATAGCCCACGAACCGCTCGAGGATTGCGGCGAGGAAGGCAATCAAGGCTGCGGCTCCCGGGCGAGGGCGAGAACGGCATCGAGGTCGAGATGGGTTTCGAGATGGGCGGCGAGATCGTCCAGGGTTCGATCGATCGTCGCGTCGAAATCGAGCAGCGGATCGGTGGAAATGCCAAGGTTTGCAAGGAATTGGCGGCGGAAGGCGTCGGCGGCGAAAAGGCCATGCAGATAGGTGCCCATGATCTTTCCATCGGCGGAGCGGGCGCCTTCGGGTGCGCCGTCGACATGGGCGAAGGGGCGGGATGTGTCGGGGCCGATAGTTGTGCCCATGTGCATGTGGTAGCCGGTGAGCGGTAACTGGGAGATGGCGTCGGTGGCGGTTTCGAGGCGGAGTTGCTTTGTGCCTTCGAGGCGGGTGGTGGCGGCGAGGTGGCCAAGTCCTTGGGATTGACCGGCTTTCCCCTCGATGCCGTCAGGGTCGGCCACCCAATCTCCGAGCATCTGGTAGCCGCCGCAGATGCCAAGGACGTGGCCGCCGGCGCGGATGTGGGCGGCGATGTCGATGTCCCAGCCCTGGAGGCGGAGGAAATCGAGATCGGCACGAGTGGCTTTCGAGCCGGGGAGAATGACGAGTTTTGCTTCGCGCGGGATGGGCTGTCCGGGCTGAACGATGACGAGGCGGACGCCGGGTTCGGCGCGCAGGGGATCGAGGTCGTCGAAATTGGCGATGCGGGCCAGACGCGGCACGGCAATGACGGTTTCGGCTGAATTTTGTTCAATATTTTCAAGGGCTAAGACGTCTTCTGCTGGAAGACGGCTGGCGGGTGCAAAATGGGGGACGACGCCGAGACAGGGGCGGTTTGTACGGGTTTGTACGAAGGTCCGGCCAGCATCGAACAGCGATGGATCGCCGTGGAACTTGTTGACCAGCGTTGCCGCGATCAGATCGGCATCTTGGGGCGCGATGACGGCGAAGGTGCCGACCAGCGCGGCGATGACGCCGCCGCGATGAATATCACCGACAAGGATCACCGGAATTTTTGTTTCCTGCGCGAAACCGAAATTGGCGATATCGCCATCGCGGAGGTTGATTTCCGATGCACTGCCGGCGCCCTCGACGATGATGAGATCGTTTTGAGCTGCAAGGAGTTTAAACGCATCGATGACGGCGGGCATAAATTGGCTGCGGGACGCGAAATAGTCGCGGGCCGACATGGAGGCGACGCGCTGTCCCCTTATAACCACTTGAGAACCCGTGTCTTTTTCCGGCTTGAGCAGGACGGGGTTCATCAGGGTGGTGGGTTGTTTGCGGGCGGCTTTGGCCTGGAGGGCCTGGGCGCGGCCGATCTCGCCGCCATCTGATGTGACGGCGGCATTGTTGGACATGTTCTGGGGCTTGAAGGGCGAAACCGAAAGGCCGCGATTGGCAAAGGCGCGGCAAAGTCCGGCCACTATCAAGGACTTACCGACATCAGACCCGGTGCCCATGACCATGATGGCGCGGGTCATTGTGCGGCGCCTTCGATGATATGGGCGTAGGAGCCCATGACATTTTCAAGGACGCAACCCATGGGATCGAGGGCGGTTCCCAGGGCGTCAACCGCGCCAAACAATGGCGCTAAAAGGTATGGAGTTGAGCGTTCGGTGACGCCAGATTGCTCAACATTGGGGAAATATTGTTGGGAATAATGAAATTCGTGCGCGCACAGTTTTTCCGGCCACGGCAATGGCGAGGCATGGGTGAGGCGGCGATAGCCGAGGACGCGCCTGGGGCGGTCGATGGCGGTTGAGACCGGCAAAAGACCGGCCATGGGGTAAGTGGCCCCCGATTTGTCGGTCAGGGTTTGCCCCAGGACCATATAGCCACCGCATTCGCCATAGATCAGCGCGCCACGGTCGCGGGCGTTGATAAGGCCCGATTTGAAACTCGACGCATTGGCGAGGGTGGCGCCATGCAGTTCAGGGTAGCCGCCGGGGAGGAAAACCGCGTCGGCATCTGCATCGGGCGCTTCGTTTGCCAGGGGCGAAAAAAAGTTCAGCGATGCGCTGGCATTGTGCCAGCTTTCGAGCAGGTGGGGATAGATAAAGGCAAAGGCCGCGTCGTGGGCGATGGCGATGCGCTGGCCCAGCGGCGCAAGGCTGGCGATTTGCGCGGCGGGCGCGACGGGTGCGGCGATGGCGCCAAGCAGGCGGAAATTGAGATGGGTGGTCATGATCGACCCGGCGCGGGCCAGATGGTCCTCGATGCCTTCGATATCGCCGGGGAGGACCAGACCGAGATGGCGTTCGGGGAGCGCGAGGTCGGCGCGGCGGGGGATGGCGCCAAGGCAGGGGATGGCTGTTTTGGCCAGCGCATCGCGCAGCATGGTTTCGTGACGGTCGGACGCGACCTTGTTGAGGATGATGCCGGCGATCGTCACATCGTTTCGCCATGAGGCAAAGCCGTGGACCAATGCTGCGACGGACTGGGCCTGACGGTCGCAATCGACAACGAGGATGACCGGCAGGTCGAGCGTTGCGGCGAGATCGGCCGTGGAGCCTTTGCCGTCGATGGCGGAATCGAACAGGCCCATGACGCCTTCGATGAGCAAAATGTCGTGGCGCTCGGCGTGTTGGGCGGCGCGCGCCGTAAGGGTTTTGGCGTCCATGGCCCATGGGTCGAGATTGATGGCGGCCGTGCTTTTTTGTGTCGCGGCTGCGAACGGCGAACCGGTTTCCACTTCGCCTGCATCCGCTTGAGCCGCCCTGGAGAGAAAGGCGGGATCGATATAGTCCGGGCCGGTCTTGGCCGGGGCGACGCGATAGCCCGCATTTGTGAGCGCGCGGGCGATGCCGAGCGTTACGGCGGTCTTGCCCGAGCCCGAGCGGGGGGCGGCAATGATGAAGCCGCGGGGGGACGGGTCAGTCACGAGGCGCCTCCTGGAGCGTCAAACGCTGCCGGTGCGCAGGTCTGCAGCCTCGCTGCCCCGGTCCCGGCTTTCGCCGGGATAAATTTCAGCCGGGTGCCAGCGGCATTGGCCCAAGCTCTGATATTGGCCGAGGCGTACATGGGCCCCGGCTTTCGCCGGGGCAGCGATGGGGGGTGGGAGGGCTTGGGGGAAGCCACGAGCGCAGGGGAGTGCGAGGGTTGGGAGGTGAGACCGGGGACCGTGGGAGCAGGAGACGCGTTGGTGGCGTGGAGCGCTTCAGCCAATGGTGTTCTCCCGCAGGCTTCCGGCGTACCAGTCGAAGGTTTCGCGATAGCGTGAGACAGGGCCGAGGACGATGACGGCCGGGGTGGGGACACTGGCGTCGGCCAGCTCCCCGGCCCGGCCCAAGCTCGTTTCGAGAACGGTTTGATCGGGCAAGGCGGCGTTGGAGACGATGGCGAGGCGATCGGCGGGGTCGCGACCGGCGGCGATCAGCTTTTCGGCGATCGAGGGGAGATGCTTGACGGCCATATACATGACGATGACCGGGGAGGCGGTGGCGATGGAGGCCCAATCCACGCCCTGGGGGATGCCGCCCTTTTCGTCGTGGCCGGTCAAAAAAACCACAGTGTGGTTGGTGTCGCGATGGGTGACGGGGATGCCGGCATAGGCCAGCCCGCCAATGCCGGCGGTAATGCCGGGCACGATGCGGAAGGCGATGTTCTCGCGGGCAAGGGTCTGGACCTCCTCGCCGCCGCGCCCGAACATCATGGGGTCGCCCCCCTTCAAACGCAGCACGCGTTTTCCCGCTTTGGCGTGTTCGACCAGTTTTAGGGTGATATCGGCCTGTTTGGGCGAGGGCTTGCCGCCGCGTTTGCCCGCATAGATCTTTTCGGCCTTCGGGTTGGCCATATCGAGCAGGCCCGGGCCGACAAGGGCGTCATAGACGATGACATCGGCCTGGCCCAGGGCGTGATAGCCCAAGAGAGTGATGAGGCCGGGCGCGCCGGGGCCTGCGCCGACCAGCCAGACCGAGCCGGGCGCAAAGACCGGAAAGCGCGCGGAATCGAGGGCGGCAAAATGGCCCTTTTCCACCGGTTTGCGCCTGAGCCAGCCGAACACGCGAATCCCCATTTCCTTTTTCGTAGCGCTGTATAAATCTATGCCATGGATATGGGCAATCGCGACACCATTGGCAGGCGCATATTGATCGTTGGCGGCACGACCGAGGCGCGCGAACTGGCAGGCCTTTTGGTCGATGCCGGCTACGAGGTCATCACCTCGCTGGCCGGGCGAACCGACACGCCGCGGTTTCCGGCCGGAATCGTGCGCATCGGGGGATTTGGCGGCAAGGAGGGGTTGGCTCGATATATCGGGGAGAACTGTATCGATCTGCTGGTCGACGCCACCCACCCCTTTGCGGCGCAGATTTCGGCCAATTGCGTTGCCGCGGCGGCGGACGCCGATGTGCCGCTGATTCGGCTCGAGCGCCCGGCCTGGAAAAAGCCCGAGGGCGCGACCTGGATCGAGGTGGGCACGGCCCAGGACGCCGCCGACGCCCTGCCCCGCGGCGCGCGGGTTCTGCTGACCGTGGGCCGGCAGGAGCTGGGACCGTTTCTGGCCTATACAGGATGCCATTACACAGCGCGGATGATCGAGGTGCCGGCGGGGCTTCCCGACGATTGGCGCGTGATTGCGGCGCGCGGGCCGTTTACCCTCGAAGATGAGCTGCACCTGATGCAGGAACGCGGCATCACCCATCTGGTGACCAAGAATTCGGGCGGGACGCAGGTGGCCGGCAAACTGGAGGCGGCGGTGCAGCTTTCCATCCCGATCATCGTGATAAAGCGCCCCCGGTTGCCCAAGGCGAATGCCGTGGATTCGGTTGTCTGGGCGCACCAGAGCGTTACGCGGATTTTCCGAACCGGCTGACGTCTAGGGGCGTATCGGCCCGGCCCAGCGCGCAGGTGACATTGCCCGCAATCTGCTTGGGCACGATGAGCGTGCCTGCCTTTATCGCCACCGCTTCGCACACGCCCGAAAGACCGATTGCCGCCTCGACACTGGCGGAAGGGGTGACCAGGCGTTTTTTCTCACGGTCGATCTCGCGGCGGGTGAAGGTGCGCAGGGGCACGCCGAAATGGGCGGCCGCTTCGATGAGCGCGGGGGTTTTGCCATGAGTGTGGATGGTGGCCAGCGCGGCGAGGGCTTTCGGGGCGATGCCGGCGGTTTCCAGGGCAGCTTCGAGAAGGGTTATGACCTCACGCGTTTGGGCCTTGCTGGTGCAGCCAATGCCGCCGACCACGGTTTTGGGATGGACGAGCAGGCCGGGGCCGGGCGCGGGGCTTTCGGTGAGGCGCAAAAGCTGGCTGCCATCGCGCGAGATGGGATAGCCCGCCAGCTCCAGCCAGCCCGACAGGCCCTCGACGCGCAGCTTTTCGCCCTTCAAAAGCGCTGCCATGAGCGGGCGCACGGCATCTGGATTGGCCACCACATAGCCCGGCGGCGGGTCATCGAGGGAAAAATCGTAAAGCGTATCGGAGGTGGCGGTGACAGCGGCAAAGCCGCGAAAGCCATCAGCGATCCAGCGGGCCAGCGCGTTGGCGCCGCGATGGCTGCCAAGCAGGGGGACGGCAACCTTGCCATCGGCGGAAACCGCGACCACGGGCGGCTCGGACATCTTGTCGCCCAGCGTGCCATCGAGCAGCCGGATCAAGGCGCCGGTGGCGCATACGCCCACAATGGGGGCGCCCTGGCGATAGGCATCGGCGACCAGCGGTGCCGCATCGATCCGCCCCGGACCGCACAGATGCACCGGCGCACCCAGAAGCTGGGCCACGTGGCGGGCGATTTCATCGCCGCGAGGCGAGGTGGAAAATACGAGCGGGGTCTTCAACGCCAAAATTTAAGTTGAGTGAGGCAGTTCGGTTTTTTCGCCTAGCATGGTTGGGGGGAATGGGCAATGTGTTGGGGGCGGGAAGAGAGGTTGGGGGTACTGGATCCCGGGTCTTCGCCCGGGATGACGGTGGTGGGGGGAGGGGTTGGGGGCAATAGGCAAGGTTGGGCGGGTGGTGAACGATGAAGCTGGTTCGCACGGGCTCGTCTCGCCTCCACGGTCATCCCGGACTTGTTCCGGGATCCAGTACACCCAGCGGTGTTGCAGTTGCAGGGGGTATGAAACGAGATGAAGACTGCTGGCTCTGCCGGGTACTGGGTCCCGGGTCTTGGCCCGGGATGACGGTGGTTGGGGGGAGGGGTTGGGGGACAGCCTCGGCCTGGTGGTCAGGTGATGCGGGTAACCGACTCGCGGGGGACGAGGTGGACGGGCAATTCGATGATGGGAAGATCGGACTTAGTGCGGGCCTCGATGATGTCGAGGACCAGGTTCATGGCGTGGCGGCCCATTTCCTCCTTGGGCTGGTGCACTGTGGACAGGCCCGGAACGTATGTATCGGCCAGCACGATATCGTCGAACCCCATGACCGAGAGATCGCCGGGCACCGAGATGCCGTAGCGGTGAAGCTGGGATATGAATCCCATGGCCGCCTCGTCATTGGCGCAGAAAACGGCGGTGGGGCGGTCCTTGAGCGAAAGGAAGCTCTGGGCGGCGGCGCGCCCGCCGATGGCCGAAAAGCCGCCTTCGAAAAACCATGTGTCATTGATGGCGACACCGGCTTCGGTCAGCGCCCGGCGCAACCCGTTGGCGCGGGCGCGGCGCACAGGGGTGCGGTGGGGGCCATAGGCGTGGCCGATGCGGGTGTGGCCCATTTCAATGAGGTGCCGGCCGGCGATATAGCCGGCCCGTTCATTGTCGATGAGGATATGGGGCACGCGCATATAGCCGCGCTCCTCGCTCATGGCGACGATGGGCGGGGTGCCCGAATAGAGCTGTTGCAGCAGCGAAAGATCGTGATCGGCGATTTCGTGGCCCGAGAGGATGATGACGCCATCGACCTTGGCGTTGCGCAAATTGGACAGGATCAGATCCTGGGTGCCGCCGGGGCTGGGATTGGCAATGATCGTGGAATAGGACGAGGCTTCGGCCCGGCGCTGAACGCCGCGGAAGATTTCCGAATAGTAGATATTGCCGATATCGTTGGCGACGACCAGCACGGTGTTGGCGCGCTGCTTTTTGAAATTGCGCGCGGTTTCCGATTGCACATAGTGAAGCGCGTCAACGGCCTCCTGCACCTTGCGGCGGGTCTTTTCGGTAACGGTTTCGGGCGCGTTGATGGCCCGTGACACAGTTGCCGTCGACACGCCGGCCTGGCGCGCCACGTCTCCAATGGATGGTCTTTTCACTTGCCCCTGCCCCAAGCGCCGGTTTTGTGGCCATTGTTTACGCCAATTGTGGCCCGAGCGGAACCATGGCAGCCCAGAGATGGCTTGCGAAAGCCACAATCGGTGGGCAATCATCGCCAAATGTTGCGCTCACTTGTCCTCGCCATTGCCTTTTTTTCCAGCGTTTCCGGCAGCTTGCCGGCGGCGGACTGGACACGCTATGTCAATCCGCGATTCGGGGCGGCTGTCGATGTTCCGGCAGATTTCGCCGCCGATGGTCCGGCCCAGGTGGCCGGCGAAGGCAAACGGTTTCGCGCATCGAACGGGCGCGCGGTGATTACCGTATGGGGCGGTCCGAGCCAGGGCGCCGATTTTCTGACCGAAATGGGTCGCCGGATCGGGGCGGAAGAGGACGAGGGCTGGGCGATCACCTATCGCTCGGAAACCCCCGATTGGGCCGCGTGGGGCGGAACGCGCGGCGGGCACGTCTTTTATGCCAAGACCATCCTTGTCTGTAACGGGCGGCAGACCGCCAATGTGCGGCTCGACTATCCGGCGATGGACGTTCCGGGGTTCGACGCGGTGGTCAACCGGCTGGGGCAGAGCCTGGCCCAGGACGGGGCCTGCTTTTAGGACCAATCGACATTCAGCCCATGGTGGCCTGCAAATGGCGGTTTTCTGCGCTTCCGGTGCTCGCGTACATAAGTACGCTCCGCTCCAGTTCTCGAAAACCATCATTTTCGGCTCACCCTGAGCTGAATCTCGACTGGTCCTGGGGCCATTTAACCCAATTTAGAATTCAATTCCCGCCTGGGCCTTGATGCCCTGTTCGCGGAAGGGGTGTTTGATCTGGGTCATTTCGGTGACCAGATCGGCGATTTCGACAAGCTCGTCCTTGGCGTTGCGGCCGGTGACGATGACGTGCTTATCGACGGGGCGGGATTTGAGGGTTTCGATCACTTCATCGAGCGGCAGGTAATCGTAGCGCAGGCAGATGTTGAGCTCGTCGAGCAGGACCATCTGATAGTCGGGGTCGGCGATCAGTTCCTTTGCCCGGTCCCAGGCCTTTCGGGCGGCGGCCAGATCGCGCTGGCGGTCCTGGGTTTCCCAGGTAAAGCCATCGCCCATGGCGTTGATCGAGACCTGATCGGGGAAATGCTCGAGGATGTCGCGCTCGCCGGTGTGCCCTTTGCCTTTCACGAACTGGACGATGCCGACATTGAAGCCGTGGGCGATGCCGCGGAAGACCATGCCGAAAGCGGCTGTGGATTTGCCCTTGCCCTTGCCGGTGTGGACGATGAGCAGGCCCTTTTCATTGGCGTTGGCCTCGACCAGCTTGTCGCGGGCCGCCTTTTTCTTTTTCATCTTTTCGGCATGATAGGCGTCGCGCTCCGCCTCGGACATGAGGTCGGTCTTTTTGGGCTGGCGTTCGGTCATGTCTCGTCCTCGAGATAAGCGTAGGCGGAATTGGAGCGGGGGGTCCAGAAGCCGCGGGTGCGGGCTTCGGAAAACTTTTCGATCAGCTCGTCATAGCCGAAGCGGTTGGCGGCGATGAGGAAATCGCGGGTGGCGTCGTCCTCGATGAAGGCGGCAAAAGCCATGTCGAAATGGTGGGATTTGACCGCGCCCGTGGTGGCGGCAAAGCCGAACATGAAATCGACCGTCGCGATGATTTCAAAGGCGCCGCGATAGGAATGGCGCTTCATGGCATCGATCCATTTGGGATTGACGACCCGGGCGCGCATCACCCGGGCGATTTCTTCCTCGAGCGTGCGCACTTTCGGCGTTTCGGGTCGGGAGGTGTCGAGATGGTAGGCGGCGGGCTTGTGGCCGGAAAGGGTTTCGACGGCGGCGGAAAGGCCGCCTTCGAACTGATAATACTGGTCGGAATCGAGCAGATCGTGCTCGGCATTGTCCTGAACGTGGACGACGGCATCAGCCGATTTCAGGCGCGCGGCGAACAGCGTTTTTTCGGGCACGCCTTCGGTTCGGGCGCCATAGGCATATTGGCCGGTGGCGAGGACGGCTTCGGCAAGGTCGGATTTTTCGGCCCATTTGCCGGTCTCGACCAGCTTGCCGAGGCCGGTGCCATAGCCGCCCGGCGCGGCGCCGAAAATGCGGTGGCCGGCGCGCAAACCCGCTTCGTCCTGTGTGGTGCCACGTTCCATCATGGCCAGAGCATCGGTGCGCATGCGGGCGGCGATGGGGTTATCCTCGATGGGCTCGTCGAGCGCTCCGATGGCGCGGATTGCGCGGTCGAAGAGAGCAATCTGGGCGGGGAAGGCATCGCGGAACAGGCCGGAGATGCGCAGGGTGACATCGACACGGGGGCGGCCGAGTTTGGCGAGCGGGATGATCTCGTATCCCGAAACGGTGAGCGAGGCGCCCTGCCAGACCGGTTTGGCGCCGATGAGCGCTAGCGCCTGGGCGATGTCGTCGCCGCCGGTGCGCATGTTTGCGGTGCCCCAGACACTCATGGCGAGCGAGGTGAGCCAGAGGCCGTGATCCTGATAGTGGCGTTTGAGGAGATTTTCGGCGGCCTTGCTGCCCAGAGCCCATGCAGTCTGGGTGGGGATGGCGCGGTTATCGACCGAATAGAAATTGCGGCCAGTGGGGAGGGTATCGACCCGGCCTCTTGTGGGGGCACCCGAAGGGCCGGGGGCAACGAATTTTCCCGCAAGGCCATCGAGGAGCGATTTGATCTCGTTGGGGCCGGACGCGGCCAAGCGCGGGCGGATGGTGGTTTGGATGGTGTCGAGGACGGCGGCCGTGGCGGTCCAAGCCGGATCGGGGGCGCGGCCGGTGACGAGATCGGCGGCGAGGGCTTCGAGGCGATCGATGGTATCGCCGTTGGAGCGCCAGACACCGGGCGTATCGAGCGCCTCGGGTTTTGGGCCGGTCCAGGGGGCGGAAAGATCGAGCGAGAGGGGATCGATGCCGAGTTTGAGATCGTCGGCCAGGGCGCGGATCAATGAAGCATCGCCCCCCTGCCCCTGCCCGCGCGGGACGCGGGCGAAGGCGACGAGCAGATCGCGCTCGAATGTGCCGGTGGGCGATTGACCGAAGATGTGCAGGCCGTCGCGGATCTGGGCCTCTTTGAGTTCACACAGGAAATTGTCGATCTGATTGAGGGCTTCGGTTTCATCCTCGGGCAGGCGCAGATCGAGATCGAGCCGCGCATCGCGGGTGAAATCGAGGATCTTGCGTTTGAGGCTTTCAAGCCGGCGCTGGTCCATGCCGAGCGCGGCGTAGTATTCATCGAGCAGGGCTTCGAGGTCTTTCAGGGGCCCATAGGTTTCGGCGCGGGTGAGAG
>PBNW01000005.1 GCA_002723255.1 Pelagibacterium sp.
CCGCGCCTCCGGTTCGCCGGCCAGGTCACCGGCGTCGAAGGCTATGTGGAAAGCGCCGCCATGGGCCTGATCTGCGGCCGCCTCTCCGCCGCCGAAGCCAAGGGCGAAACCCCTGCCCTGCCGCCGATCACAACCGCCTTCGGCGCCCTGATCGGTCACATCACCGGCGGTCATCTCGAAGCCGAATCCTATTCCGGCGCCCGCAGCTTTCAGCCCATGAACGTCAATTTCGGCCTGTTTCCCCCAGTGGAAATCAAAAAGCCCGACGGTCTGAAGGGCCGCTGGCGCGGACCCGACAAGGCAAAAGCCAAGAAAAAGGCGTTCACCACCCGCGCACTCGAAGATCTGGCAGGCTGGCTCTAGGGCGTGTCCAGCAAAAGCATGTCCTCGACACGATCGGGGATGGAAACGGTTTTGCGGTTCGGACACGCAACAAAACAAGGACTTGGAGGGACGGACCGATTCAATCGGGCCGCGACTCCAAGCCTTAGCGGGCGTTCCGCAACGTCCACCAGATCACCGCTGCCAATCGGCCAAAGGCCGAAGGTGGTGGCAGTGCCGTGAAGGGCTGCTCGATTTGCCGGGCCAGTGCGCGGATATCGGCCCTGACCAGGGCCAGGCTGGCAAACGCCGGTTTGATGCCCGCATCCAGGCCGGCAATGGCAAGAGCCGCCTTTTCGGCATGCGTCTGCGCCAGGTCGCCCGCCTGTGCCAACGCCGCCCGAACCCCGTCGCTGTCCTTGCCGGCATAAATGTCGGCCTCGCGCACGCCGTGCGCCGTAAACAGCGCCAAGGGCAGGAAAAGCTGCTGGCGCGAGGCATTGTAGCCAAAGGCCCGAACGTGGCCGGCAAGCGCCTGCGCCACCCCCAGATGCCCGGCAGCGTCAGCGGCCTCGTCCACCGGTCCGCCCGCAAGAATCATCGCGGCATATTGGTAGAGCACCGAAACCGTCTCGCCAGCATAGCCTTCGAACTGGCCGATATCGGGCATGGGATCGTGATAGAGATCGAATCGCCGCGCCGCCAGCAGCCGCAGCAGCGGACCGCCGGGCAATTCATGGCGCTCGAGCGTTCTGAACAACGCGTCCGCCACCGGATTGCTGGCAATGGCGCCGTGCCCTTCCCCCTCGATGGCATCGACCCACCATTGCAGCCGGATTTCGCCCGGCGTCGGCTCTGAAACCCGCTCACGGATCGCTGCGACCTCGGCGGAAAAGGCGAAAATCGATTGCATCGCCGCGCGGTGCTCGCTCGGAATGACAAGGCTGGCGGCGTAACGATCCCGATCGAGTTCGCGCAATTGATCCGCCGCAAGCGCAAAACTGTCGCTCATCTAGCGCGCCTTTTCGACGCTGATCAACGCCGCGCCAACTGCCCGATTCTCGGCAAGCAGCACGTTATAGGTCCGAATGGCGCTGCCGGTCGAAACCGCTTCGACAATCACACCCTTCTCGCGCAATGCCGAACGGATTTCAGGCGCGATCGCGGCAATATCGGGACCCATGCCGATCAGCAGAACGTCGATGTTGTCGGCATTCTCGATGACTCGCGTAAGGGAGGCGAGCGTCACATCCCCGGCGGCGTCGACGTCCCAGGCGTACATTCCCGAAGGCAGGCAGATCAGCGAGCCCCGATGCGACATCTCTGCAAACCGGAACCCGCCATCGCCATAGGCGTCGATCGTCGCCTGATAGGGATAGTGTCCCTGACCTGCTTCCCAGGCCACGGGCGCTAAACCGCAGCGCCGTCGGCGCGGCGCTCAGGCTTGGGCTTGTCGCTCACTTCCGTCTCGGCACGCGTCTTGACGCCCAGATAGAGCAGGATTGGCGCCGAAACGAACACCGATGAATAAGTGCCCACAAACACGCCCCAGGCCATGGCCAGGGTGAAGCTGCGGATCACTTCGCCGCCAAAGATCACCAGCGCGATCAGCGCCAGCGCCGTCGTGCCACCGGTCAGGATGGTCCGCGTCAGCGTCTGGTTCAACGACATGTTGATGATTTCCGACAGGCTGATCCGCTTGTACTTGGCCAGATTCTCGCGAATCCGGTCATAGATCACCACAGTATCGTTGAGCGAGTAACCGATCACTGTCAGCACGGCCGCGATACTCGAAAGATTGAACTCGAGTTGGAGCAGGGCGAACAACCCCACGGTGAGCACCACGTCGTGAACCAGCGCCATAATGGCGCCGACGCTGAACTGCCACTCGAATCGCAGCCAGACATAGATCACGATGCCCAACATCGCCACCAGTATGCCCACGATACCGTTGAACGCCAACTCCGACGATACCGTGCCGCTCACCGCCTCGGTGCGCCGCACCTCGTAGTCCTCTGCAACAGCATCGGTCACTTGCTGCACAGCCGCTTGCTGGGCGGTCTCGTCGCCGTCCTGCGTGCCGATGCGCACAAGAACGTCCGAGGGCGAGCCGAATTCCTGAACCTGCACTTCCCCGATCCCAAGATCGCCCAGCCGGGTGCGCAGATCGCCGATATCGGCGTCTCCATCATTGGCCTGCAATTCGATGGCACTACCGCCGGTAAAATCGATGCCCAGATTGAGCCCGCGCGAGGCTTCCAGCGCAACGGTGCTGACCAGCAGCACCAGCGTGAAGGCAAAGCCGAACTTGCGCCAGCTCATGAAAGGCAGCTTGGGCTCAAGCGGCAGAAAGCGCTCCAGTATGTTGACCTTGAGCGTCTTGGGACGCCGGTTCTGGAACCAGGTCGTCACCAAAAGCTGGGTCACCAGATAAGCGGTGAACATCGTGGTCAGAACGCCGATCGCCAGCGTCACGGCAAAGCCCTGAACCGGCCCCGAGCCGAGGAAGAACAGTACAACGGCCGCAATAAGCGTCGTGACGTTGGCGTCGATGATGGTGGTCATCGCCCGCTTGAACCCTGAATCGATGGCCTGGAACGGAGATCGCCCTGCCCCCAGTTCCTCGCGTATGCGCTCGAAAATCAGCACGTTGGAATCGACGGCCATACCGACAGTCAAAACGATACCGGCGATGCCCGGAAGCGTCAGCGTCGCCCCCAGCGTTGAAAGTGCCGCCAGGATCATGCCGATATTGAGCACCAGCGCGATATTGGCAAACACCCCGAACAGCCCGTAGGCCGCCAGCATGAACAGCACCACGCCCGCCGTACCGATCAGCCCCGCGGTCACGCCCGCATTGATCGAGTCCGCGCCAAGGCTCGGACCCACCGTGCGTTCCTCGACAATATCAAGCGTCGCCGGAAGCGCGCCCGCGCGCAGCAGGACCGCCAGATCGCTCGCCGACTCGGATGTGAAATTGCCTGAGATCTGGCCTGTGCCGCCGGTGATGGACTGCTGGATGGTCGGCGCGGTGATCACCTGGCCGTCGAGCACGATGGCAAACCGGCGCCCGACATTCTCCGATGTGATTTCGCCGAACGTGATCGCCCCCTGGGTGTTGAAGCGGAAAGAGACGACCGGCTGGCTGTTCTGGTCGAACGAGGGCTGTGCATCCACGAGTTCCTCGCCACCAATGGCCACGTCCTCATAAAGCAATTCGTCGAACCCGTCGGTGCTGGGCACGATCATCGTCCCCGCCGGCAGGCCCTGGGCCTGCGCCTGAGCCGCGCTCATCGAGGGATAGACCAGATGGAACGTCAAACGCGCCGTCTGGCTGATCAGGTCCTTGAGCCTCTCGGAATCGCCGAAACCGGGCACCTGCACCAGGATCCGGTCTTCGCCCTGGCGCTGGATGATCGGCTCGGTGGTTCCCACCTCGTCGATGCGGCTGCGGATAACCTCGAGCGACTGCGCCACAAGCGAGGACATGCGGCTCGAAATGGCGTCCTCGGTCAGCGTAATCAGGATACGGCCGCCCGATGTGGCAATATCGATCTCGGGCGCCGCCGTGCCGCCACCGAAAATCCCGCCCTCTGCGGGCTGCGCAAGCGGCTCGAGCGCTGCCTGCGCCGCGTCGAGCTGGCTCGGATCGGTCAATTCGACATTGAGCGTCGCGCCGTCGGTGGTAATCAGGCTCCCGATACCCGCCTCGATCAGAGTGGCGCGTGCATCGCGCCGGATGTCGCTGATCCGACCCTCGACGATATCGTCGCGGTTGACCTGCAACAGAAGGTGCGACCCGCCCTGCAGATCGAGACCGAGCACGATTTCCTGGTTCGGCAGCCAGTCCGGCAAACCGGCCTTGGTCTGCTCACTGAGGAAATTCGGCAAGACCGCCAGGACGCTGAGCAGCGTCACCAGAAGAACGGCAATGGTCCGGAACGGCGGGAACTTCATGGGAAACCTTTGTTTTTTAATGATCCATAGCGCCGGCGCTCTAGGCACGCCGGCGCTATCGGTTCGCGTTCGCAAGGCGCTGGCCCGGCGGATAAATCAATCGACTATTTGTTGTCGTTGACCGGCTCGGATTTGGTCCGCACGTCCGAAATCATGGTCCGAACGACCTTGATCTTGACCCCGGTTGCGATTTCCACTTCCAGGTCTTCGCCGTCGACGGCCTTGGTCACCTTGCCCACGACACCACCATTGGTGACGATGGTATCGCCCCGCTTCACGGCCGCCAGCATGGCCTGATGGGTCTTCATCCGCTTCTGCTGCGGGCGGAAGATAAGGAACCAGAAAATGGCAATAAGCAGGATGATGGGAATAAAGCTGGAAATAAAGTCCATCCCGGAGGGTGCTGCTGCACCCTGGGCAAAGGCTGGCGTAACGAACATTAAGGCACTCCGTAGCGGTCTGCTTGTCAAAGCAGGACTGATTGTCCCATATAGGGACGCTTGCGGTTTTGGGCAGGTATTTTGCTCCCAAAAAATCGCGCGGACTATACTAGCGGGCCCGGCGAAAGGCAAAGCCTATCGGGCACATTCAGGGACTATTCTCCAGTGGAAAATACAGACAAGCTTTCGGCCATTTCCGCGTCGCTCGAAAAGATCGCGCGCACGCTCGACACCATGGCCGGAAACGCCGAAGCGACCGCCCGGATCGAGGACGGAATAAACGCCTATCTCTGGGACGGCGCCGACCACATCCTGCGCCCGGTGCGCAGCGTCAACCGCATCCCGCTCGACCTGCTCGAGGGTGTGGCCCATCTGCGCGACATCCTTTTGGACAACACCCTCGCCTTCGCCCGCGGCCACGGCGCCAACAATGCCCTGCTCTGGGGCGCCCGCGGCATGGGCAAGTCCTCGATGGTCAAGGCGATTCACGGTCACATCGAAAGCTCAGCCGAGCCGGGGCTTTCCCGCCTCATCCTCATCGAGATCGCCCGCGAGGACATCGCCACCCTGCCTGTGCTTCTGCGCTTCCTTGTGGACCGGCCCGAGCGCTTCATCATCTATTGCGACGACCTCAGTTTCGATCGCGACGAGTCCAGCTACAAGGCCCTCAAATCCGTACTCGACGGCGGGCTCGAAGGACGCCCTGCCAACACCCTGTTCTACGCAACCTCGAACCGCCGCCACCTGATGCCGCGCGACATGATCGAAAACGAGCGCTCGACGGCCATCAATCCCAGCGAAGCGGTCGAGGAAAAGGTCTCGCTTTCGGACCGTTTCAGTCTCTGGCTGGGCTTTCACAATTGCGATCAGGATACCTATCTCGCCATGGTGCGTAACTATGTCGCTCACTACGGCATAGAGGTCGGCGAGGACGAACTGCGCGCTTTGGCCATCGAGTGGTCGGCGACTCGCGGATCCCGTTCCGGCCGCGTCGCCATCCAGTTCGTCCGCCACCTCGCTGGTATCAAAGGCAAGTCGATCGGCTAACAAACGAAAGGGCCGGCCCTCCTGGACCGGCCCCAACAAGGAGCATTGCCTACCAGTATTTGTAAAGCCGTCTAGCCGGCCAGAAGCGGCATCGGATCGACCGGCGTCGCGCCCTTGCGCAGCTCGAAGTGAAGCTGAGGGCGGCTGACCGATCCGGTCATGCCCACTGTGCCGATGGCATCGCCGCGCGATATGGCATCGCCTTTGACAACCCCGATCGTGTTGAGGTGCGCATAGGCCGACACAAAGCCATTGGCGTGCTTGACCAGCACCAGATTGCCATAGCCCTCGACGGCGTTGCCAACATAGATGACTTCGCCATTTTCGGCGGCGCGCACCGAGGTGCCTTCCGGCGCTTCGATATTGATGCCGGTGCCGCGCGAAGCGGCGAAATCTGTAATGACCCGCCCCGACAGCGGCCAGCGGAACTTGTCGCTGGTCACAGAACCGGTCGCGGCCGGTGTAGGCTGCTGCGTTGGCGCTGCGGCCACTTGGGTTGGCTGAGTTTCGTCGGGCCGCTCCACCGGCTCAGGGGCCGCGGCGGGCGCCGGCGTTGCCGTCTGCGTATTGGCAGCGGTCGCCCCGTTCGGCGACGTCAGGGTTTGCGATCCCGAAACCGCGGCGACCTGCTGGGTCTGCCCGCGCTGGGCCAGAAGATCGGGACGCCCCGGAATGATCAGGCTCTGCCCGACGACAATCTTGTCTGGCGAGGTGATGTTGTTGGCGGCAATCACGTCGGTTGCGCTCACATCGTAGCGGCGGGCGATCGTATAGAGCGATTCACCCGAAGCGATTGTGTGCTTGTAGGTATCACCCTGCACCACGCCGAGCTGCGGAGCGCTCGATGCGGTGGGCTGGGAAGAATTTGGCGAAGGAGAGGATACTGCGGCGGTTTGTGCAGGCATGGCTTGGGTACTCGTTACTGAAGACGGCTGCAAAGCGGGAAGATCCTGGGAGACGACGGCCGACTGCGTACCGACCGGCGAAGCGGTCGTCCGGTCGATCAGGACCGGTCCGGTATTGGCAACTGCCGTTGCCCCGCCACCGATATTGGCTGGGGGCAGATACGCTGGCATTGCCTGGCCCACTGCGGCGCCACCCATCCGCGAGGTTGATCCCGTCACCGTGGAATCGCCTCCGAATGAACCCATCGAGGAACACCCTGCCAACACGAGGGCGGCAACACTCATCGCAAGTGCAGAGCCGGCGCTGCGCAGATTGGAACCCGTTACGCTCAAGGTCATGGGAAGTGCCTGTCAACTCGTCTACTCAATGGAAATTAGAGTAGACTTGTTAAGGTAAAGACGAGCTTAAAGACGCTACCATTACGCAAAGTTATGCGCCGCGCGCGCGGCCGGGGCTCAGCGGCGCCAGCCGCACCGTGCCCGTTTCGGTCTCGATGAAACTGTCATCGGCCCTTTCGATCCGCAAAATCGCCTGCCTGTCTGACGGCGCGCCGACCGCCATCACCGCAATTCCCCCGTCGGCAAGCTGCTCGACAAGCTCCTCGGGCACCTCGCCCACCGACCCGGTCAAAAGGATGCGCTCGAATGGCGCCTGTTGTTCGAGGCCCAAAAGGCCATCCTCGTTGAGCCCGACAATGTTGGTATAGCCCAGCCCCTGCCAGCGCCCCTGCGCGCCGCTGGCCAGCGTCCTGTATTTTTCGATCGAGAACACACGCCTTGCCATCCGCGACAGCAGCGCGGCCGAATAGCCCGAGCCCGTCCCCACCTCCAGCACCTTGTTGGTGCCCTGTGGCGCAAGCGGCACCAGCAATTGCGCCAGAAGACCGGGCGCTGTGATCGACTGACCGCACGCGATGGGAAGCGAGGATTCGCGATAGGCGTATTCGCCGAAATCCTCAGGCACGAATTTTTCGTGCGGAACGGTCTCGAAAGCGCGCAGGATGTCCGGGTCGGTCACACCGAGCTGGCGAAGGTTCAGGATCAGGCCGGCCCGCGCTTCCCAGTAATCGGTCAAACGCCCCGCCCCCTCGTTTAGGTCCGCCCAGGACCCGTGAACGGCAATCGCCCTTCGTGGCGCTGGACGAAATTCATATCGGTCTGCTGCAGCATGAGCGGGGTCACCGTGATCGCCTTGTCTTCATGCAGGATATGGAAATCCGCGCCCGCGTCCAGAGGTTTGGGCGTATTCAGAATCGTCACGAAATGCTTGCCCGGATTGTCGCTCGGATAAAGCTCGAACGGCGAATGCGCGAATCGCTGATGCGGCACCAGCCTGATGCCGCTCACCTCGTGGGGCGCGCAGATCGGAAAATTGACGTTGAAATAGGTGTCGCGCGCTCCGGCCACATCCAGAATGGACCGCACCGTTTCCGCCCCCAGTTCAGCCGCCGGCCCCCAGTCGATCTCGTCGCGCCCATGGTCGTAATCCATGGCCTGGCTCAACGCGATCCCGATGGCACCATGCAGCGCGCCCTCGCGCGCCCCAGCCGCCGTCCCCGAGCAATGCATGATATCGCCAAGGTTCTGCCCGCGATTGACGCCCGACAGGACGATATCGGGACGACCGTCCTTGAGCACATGGGTAATCCCGGCCACCACGCAGTCAGCCGGCGTGCCGTCGAGACAATATATGCGCTCGCCGCGTGTCTCGATCTCGATTTCATAGCCGAACGTCATCCGGTGCCCGGTGCCGCTCTGGTTGTTGGCCGGCGCCACCACCCACACATCGTTGGACAGTTGGCGCGCAACATCGAGCAGCACGGCGAGCCCCGGCGCGTCGATGCCGTCATCATTGGTCAAAAGGATACGAGGATTGGCTTTCATCCGCCGATCTTTTCGATCCCGCCCATATAAGGACGCAGCGCATCGGGAATGGTCACCGAACCATCTTCGTTCTGGTAGTTTTCCATAACAGCGATCAGCGCCCGCCCCACGGCAACGCCCGATCCGTTGAGCGTATGGACAAATTGCGGCTTGCCATTGGCGTCACGATAGCGCGCATCCATGCGCCGCGCCTGGAAATCCCCGCACACCGAAACCGAGGAGATCTCGCGATAAGTGTCCTGCCCCGGCAGCCACGCCTCGATGTCATAGGTCCGCCGCGCCCCGAACCCCATATCGCCGGTACAAAGCTGCATGACGCGATAATGGATGCCCAGCCGCTTGAGCGCCTCTTCGGCACAGGCCAGCATCCGCTCATGTTCGTCGGCCGATTTCTCCGGCGTCGTGATCGACACCATCTCGACCTTGTTGAACTGGTGCTGGCGCAGCATCCCGCGCGTATCGCGCCCCGCCGACCCCGCTTCCGACCGGAAACAGGGCGTCAGCGCCGTAAACCGCAACGGCAGTTCGTCTTCGGGAAGGATCGACTCGCGCACGAAATTGGTCAGCGGCACCTCCGCCGTCGGAATGAGCGCCAGTCGCCCATCACCGTGTGGGGCAAAGAACAAATCTTCCTCAAATTTCGGAAGCTGGTTGGTGCCAAAGAGCGCATCATCCTTCACCAAAAGCGGCGGCTGCACCTCTGTATATCCATGCTGATCCACATGCAGATCGATCATGAACTGCCCAATCGCCCGCTCCAGCCGTGCGATCTGCCCCTTGAGCACCACGAACCGGCTGCCCGAAAGCTTGGCGGCGGTTTCGAAATCCATCCCGCCCATCGCTTCGCCGAGCTCGTAATGCTCCTTCGGCGCAAAGCCGAGACCAGGCTTGGCCGGCCGCGTCGCTTCGGATTCATTGGCTCGGAAATAGGGAACGTTGTCGCCCTCGTCTTCACCCACCGGTACGCCCTCGGCCGGCAAATTGGGGATCACCGACAGCGCAGCCCGAATCTCCTCGGTCAGCGCCTTTTCCCGCGCTTCGAGTTCGCCGAGCCTGTCTTTCAGGCCCGATACTTCGGCCATCAATTCGCTCGCCCGTGCCTCGTCCTTTTGCGCCTTGGCCTGCCCGATCAGTTTCGAGGATGCGTTGCGCTTTTCCTGTACCGAATTGAGCTCGGCCACGACCGCGCGCCGCTCATCGTCGAGCGCAACGAGAGATGCGGAAACCGGCTCCATCCCGCGCGTCTTGAGCGCGGCGTCGAACGCTTCAGGATTTGCACTGATCCATTTGATGTCGAACATTTTGGGCTGGTCCGCTGGAAAGAAAGATACGGACAGTGCCTAGCCGAGCCGCGCGTCAAACTCAAGGACCGCTTAGTCTTCGAGATCCTTGGCCAGTTGAGCCTCACGCTCCAGTCGCCGTTTTTCGACAATACGCACCGCAAACACCGACAGTTCGTAGAGCAGCAGCAAGGGGATCGCCAATCCGATCTGCGAAATCGGATCGGGTGGTGTCAGGAACGCCGCAATCACGATGATCGCCACGATCGCGTATTTGCGCCACGCCTTGAGGTTGTCGACCCCGATCAGGCCGATCTGCGCCAGCAGCGTCAGAATAACCGGCAACTGGAAGCATACCCCGAATGCCAGCAGCAGCGTCATGATCAGGCTCAGATATTCCGAGACCCGCGTCACCATCTCGATGGTGACCCCTGAGGGATCGGTCTGTTGCATCCCCAAAAAGAACCCAAGCGCCAGCGGCATCACGCCATAATAGACAAGCGCCGCGCCCACCAGAAAACAGATCGGCGTCGCAACGAGATAGGGCAGGAACGCCAGGCGCTCGTTCTTGTAGAGCCCCGGCGCCACAAAGGCGTAAATCTGCGAAGCGATGATCGGAAACGCCAGGAAAATGGCGGAAAACAGGGCCACCGACAGCTTGGTGAAGAAAAACTCCTGCGGAGCCGTATAGATCAGGCGCACCGCCTCGGGGCTCCCCGCCGCCGCAACGAACGGCCCAAGCAAAAAGCCGTAGATCTGGTCGGCAACGAAAAAGCACAGGATAAACAGCACCGCCAGCGCGATGATCGAATAGATCAGTCGTGTGCGCAGCTCGGTCAGATGCTCGATCAGCGGCGCCTCGCTGGCCTTGAGGTCATCCTCCTTGGGCGCGGCGGATCCCGCGATCTTTTGTTGTGCCTCGGTCATTTATCGCCGCCCGTCTCCGCAACGGCCTTTTTGCGCGCCGGTGCCGCTTTTCTGGCCGTGGTCTTTGTTGCGCCGGTCTTGCTTGCAGATTTTTGCTGCGCGGCGGGCTTTTCGTCGGCGGTTTTTTTCGCCGCCGGCTTTTTTGCGGCTTTGGCCGCTGCCGCAGGCTTGGCAGCCTTCGCAGGAGCCTTGCTCTTGGGTTCGGAGGTTTTGGCCGTTGATGTCGCCGCTTTGCGTGGGGCGGCCTTGACCTTGGTCTTGGCCGGCGCATCGGCAATCGGTGCCGGTTGCTCGGCCTCGGTTGTGGCCGCGTTGGCCGGTTTGGCGACCGATTCACTCACCTTGGCCCGCAAAGCCGCCGACGCAGCGGAGGGTTCGGCCCGCGATGGTGTCATGCCCGCCTGTGCGTGGATCGCATCGACAACGCTCTCCTCGCCCGTAGCGGGTGGCTTGAGTTTGCCGGTCGGCTCAACCTTGCCATTGCGGATCGAATTGAATTCGCGATTGATCTCTGCGCTGGTCTGCTTGAGCGGGTCCGAAATAGCCTTCTTGGCCTCGGCGATCTCGTCGGCGGCAATGGCCTTGTCGATCTCCCGGCGGAAATCATTGCCCATGCGCCGCACGGTACCCATCATCCGGCCGACATTGCGCATCATCATCGGCAGGTCTTTGGGGCCGACGACGACAAGCAACACGATGCCGATAACGAGCATCTCGCTCCAGCCAAGCCCAAGCATGCTGATCTATCCTCGTTTGAAAGCTATGCCGAAAGAACGCGTCTTAGGCGTCCTTGCGCGTCTCAGCTTCCGTGGTCTGGTTGAGCGTGGGCTCAGCCTGACCGGGCTTCTGGTCGATCGTGGCCGTGGCCTTGTCATCAGGCGTGTCATCTTCGGCCATGCCCTTGCGGAAGGCCTTGATGCCGCCTGCGACTTCGCCCATCAGGCCCGAAATCTTGCCGCGCCCGAAAAGCAGCAGCACGACGACAGCGATAACCAGAAGTCCCCAGGGTCCGGGATTCATTTCAATACCTCCTAATGGCACGGCGGCATTGGCGCCGGCCGGCAGATGTGTCTGGCCCACAGATATTGATTATTGGCGGCGAAAACAAGGATGCTGTGCGCTCTTGTTGGACCATAATCGTCGCGGGGCGCCGCTGGCCGATCAATCTTCGCTCTCGGTTTCGGCATCACCCTGATCGTCGGAATCGAGTGGATCCTCGTCATCGCGCAACGCCCCGTCGAACGGCATGGGCACGGAAAAACTCGGCGGCACGCGACTCGAAAGCAGCCCCGCGCCCTTCAGTTCCTCGAGCCCGGGCAGATCGCCAAGGCTTTCCAGCCCGAAATGGTCCAGAAACGCCTCGGTCGTGCCATAGGTCACCGGCCGCCCCGGCGTCCGCCGCCGCCCCCGCATCCGCGCCCATCCCGCTTCCATGAGCACGTCCAGCGTTCCCTTGGAAATCGAAACCCCGCGCACCTCCTCGATTTCCGCCCGCGTGACCGGCTGATGATAGGCAATGATCGCCAGCGTCTCGAGCGCCGCCCGCGACAGCGGTCGCGTATCGGTTTCCTCCCGCCGCAACAGGAAATTGAGATCGTCCGCCGTCCGGAACGCCCATTTCGACCCGCGCTGCACCAGATTGATCCCCCGCCCCGCATAGCGGGCCTGCAACGCATCGATCAGCGCATCCACATCGGCCCCATCGGAAAGGAACGGCGCGACATCGCGCAGATCGACCGGTTCGGCCGAGGCGAAAAGCAGCGCCTCGAGAATGCGCAGATTGCGCTCATGGAGTTCGGAAACATCGTTTTCCAGCGCGCTCATTGCGGCGTCTCCCCCTGCCGCCGGCGCATAAGGAGCGGCGCGAAGGCCTCTTGCTGGCGCAATTCCACCTGCCCCAGCCGCACCAGTTCCAGCGATGCCGTAAAGCTCGACGCCATCGCCGTCGCCCGTTCTTCGGGCCGCGCCAGATACTCGGCGAGATAGGTATCGAGCGATACCCACTCAAAACTCTGCCCGATCAGCCGCTCCAGGATTTCGCGCGCCTCCTGCAACCCCCAAACCGTGCGCTGGTGGGGCGAATATTCGGCCGGAATACCGCGTTCGCGCTGCGCCGCATAGGCCCGCAGCAATTGATAAAGGTCGGCCTCCCACAGCGCATGCCGCGTGATTGAGACCGGCTCGGGCATCCCGCGTGCGAAAACGTCGCGCCCCAGCCGCGCGCGATTGAGCAGCCGCCCCGCGGCATCGCGCATCGCTTCGAGCCGCGCCAGCCGGAACTGCAGCAATGCCGCCATTTCCTCGCCGCTCGGCTCGTCGTCATCGGTCTGCTGCGGCACCATCAGCCGGCTTTTCAGATACGCCAGCCACGCCGCCATCACCAGATAATCGGCCGCCACCTCGATCCGCTGCTGGCGGATGGTCTCGATAAACGCCAGATATTGCTCGGCCAGCGCCAGCACCGAAATGCCCGAAAGATCCACCTTCTGCTTGCGGGCAAGGTCGAGCAGAAGGTCCATCGGACCTTCATAACCGCGCACGTCCACATGCAGCACGGCATCGGCCTGCGCACGCTCGGGCACTGCATCGAACCAGGGATCAGAAGTCTCGGCCATATCCCGCCGCTGGCAAAGCAAAAGAGGGGAGCAGCATTGCCACTCCCCTCAACCCAGTCAAGCCATGAGAGCCGTTGGTGCCCAGGGTATGTTGTGATTCAGATCAGGCTGAGGCGAAAATGGTCGTTTTCGAGAACCGGAGCGGAGCGTACATTATGTACGTGAGCACCGGAAGCGCAGAAAATGGCCGTTTGCAGTCCAGCATGATCTGAATCGCGGCATGCCCTAGTTGTTCAGCACGAAACAGTCGCCACCCTGCCCCTGGATCGCCGTGCAGACCGAATTGGCCTGATCGAAGCTCGGCTGTGGCAGCCGTACGCGATAATATATGCCGCGTTCACCCAGATCGACCCGGCTGACCTGGGGCGTCGCCCCGTTGAACAGCGTACCATAGCGGGCCTGCAACGAAGGGATATCGGCCTGCGCATCCGCTTCGCTCCGCTGCGATGACAATTGCACCCACGCACCGACATCGGCCGCCGGCGTCGCTGCCGCCGCGGCCGGGGCAGGCGTTGTTTCCGTCGGCGTGACAGCGGCAACCGTTTCGGTCGCCGGGGCTTCCGATGCGGGAACGGGCGTCGACGCTGTCGTATCCTGGGCCGTCAGTCCGGCCGGCCGCGCGACCGGCACCGGCGCACCGGCATCTTCAGCCGTTGCCGCAGCTCCCGTTTCGGTCTCATCTGCCGTTTCAGGGGTGCTGGCTGCCTCAGGCAGAGCCTCGCTTGCATCTGCCGCGGGCGCCTCGGTTTGGCTCGCCGCTGCTGTTTCGCCATCGGCCATGGCCAGCGCAATTGCCTCCCCGATCGGATCGGAGGTCAGCGTGCTGTTGGGAACAGCAGGCACATCGGGCCTTTCGACAGGCAGAACGTTCGACCCCGCAACGCTGTCGGTCGCCTGGACGATCGTGCCGTCGGGCCGAACGGTAACCGTACGCACCGGACGATTGGCAAGTGCCGTTTCGCCGTCCTCGGGTGCCAGAACCTCGGCGACCTGGGCGCCGCTGGCACCATTGGTCTGGTCGCGCGACACCAGCGCCTCGTCTTCGGGAGACCCGCCATTGCCCTCGATCTCGCTGAAAACCACCGATTCGCTGGCTGTCGACTCGCTCTGCGGCGGCGCATCTTCCTTGAGCGGCGAGGCATCGGCGGTCAGCACCGGCGCTTCGCCCGGCTCTCCGGGGCCGGAGAAGAACGCGAAATAAACGCCGCCGATCAGTGCAAAAATCACCGCCCCTGCCGCAACCGGCAAAACGAATCCGCCAAGCCGGCGGCGCGGGCGTCTCGGCGCCGGCTCTTCCTCAGCATAGGCTTCATCGGCATAGGCTTCATCGGTGTAATCGTCGTCGGCATAGTCGGCTGGCGCCGCTTGCGCTTCCGGTTCAGACGGGGGCGGCACCGGCGAGGCAAAAAGTGGATCGGGTATAAATTGCTCCCGGCTCGGCTGCGGATCGACAGCAGGCTCTGGCCGCTCCTCGATCTGACGGGGTGCTGGCGCCACGAGCCAATCTTCGGGATCGTTTGCAGGCTCGACGCGCCGCACCGAAGACCCGGTGGCGGCGGCAGCGGCCAGTATCGCCGATTCCGCGGCATCCACGGCGGCATCGGTTTCAAAATCATCGAGAAAGCTCGATTTCACGCGCCGCCCGCCCGGCAGTCCGGTATCGACCGAATTGGCCCGCGCCGCCTCCCCGATCAATGCTTCGATATCGCCGATCGGATCGCGCTCGTGCGGCACCGGTGCCGTATCGGAAAACGCCGCGCTCGAACGCCCATAGTCTTCATATGAAGGCTCGGGTTCGGCAGGAAGCGGATCGTCGTGGTTGGCCCAATCATCGTCCCGCGAAGAATCGCTCTGGTAGGTCTCCACTTCGGCGTCGGCGATCAAATCGGCAATCGGGTCGCCCGACACCTCTTGCGTGTCCACACTGGCCCGCTGCGCGGTTCCAAACCCGAAATCGAAAACCGGCATCGCATCACTCTGCCCTGCTTCCTGCGTCGGCTCGGTTTCCCCTTCGCCCTCGAAAGGCACATCCTGGGGCACACCGAAACCGGGCTCGGCCTGGTAAAAGTCGTCCTGAGCGGGCTGTTCGGGCTCGGGCTGGGCGGAAACCTCCGGCTCGGCGGGTCTGTGGGCGCTGGCCGGCGCCGCGGCCGTGCGGGCATCCTGCGCCACAAGCCGCGCCAGTTCCGCAATCAGATCATCGGAGTCCTGACCCGCCGTGGCCGGGTTGTGCTTTGTATCGGTCATAGAGCAGTGCCCCGAAAGTCTTTCGCTTTAACTTGCCCTTGATTGCGAGCATGCCCACGGAACTGTTCACAGCAATGCGCCGTAATTATGAAAGCTCTTGCGGGGCGCTGACGCCTAAAAGATCAAGGCCGTTGCCGAGAACCCGGCGCACGCCATCCACAAGCGCGAGTCGAGCCAGTGTCAGTTTCGGGTCATCGTCGTTAACAAAGCGTAAGCTGGGATCTTCCTTGCCCTTTCCCCAGAAAGCGTGGAATTGCGCCGCAAGCTCGTGCAAGTAAAACGCAAGTCTATGCGGTTCATGCGCCCGCGCCGCCGCCGCAACCTGCCGCGGCCAGGATCCGAGCAACCGGATCAACTCGATTTCATCGCCTGTTGCGAGCAACGAGAGGTCGGCTCCGGCCAGTGCCGCATCGGAGGTATCGAGGTCGGGCAGGTCGCGCGCCGCATTGCGGAAAATCGAAAACGTCCTCGCATGGGCGTACTGGACGTAAAAAACCGGATTGTCCTTGCTCTGCTCTTTGACCAGCGCAAAGTCGAAATCGAGCGGCGCGTCGTTGCGCCGGAACAGCAGCATGAAACGGGTCGCGTCCACACCAACTTCTTCCACAACATCAGCAAGTGTCACCAAGTCACCGGACCGCTTGCTCATTTTCACAGGCTCGCCATTCCGCAACAGCTTGACCAGCTGGCAGAACCGCACGTCGGCCGAGGCCTTGCCGCCCGATACGGCTTTCACTGCTGCTTCGATGCGCTTGGCATAACCCGCATGGTCGGCGCCCAGAACGTCGATCAGCGTCGTAAAGCCGCGCAGCACCTTGTTACGGTGATAGGCGATGTCGGCTGCAAAATAGGTGTAGCTGCCGTCCGATTTGACGAGCGCCCGGTCCACGTCGTCGCCGAACTGGGTGGCGCGAAACAGCGTCTGCTCACGGTCTTCCCAGTCGTCGGGCAGCTTGCCCTTCGGCGGGTCGAGACGCCCCTCATAGATCAGGCCCTCCTCGCGCAGCCAGGCCAGCGTCTTTTCGATCTCGCCCCCTGGTCCGTGCAGGGTCTTTTCGGAAAAGAACACGTCGTGCTCGATATTGAGTTTTTTCAGATCGGCCTTGATCAGTTCAAGCATTGCGGCCAGCACATGCTGCTTGACCGGCGCCAGCCACGCCTCTTCGGGCTTGTCCAACAAGGAGTTGCCGAATTCTTCCATAAGCGCCTGCCCCACCGGGACCAGATAGTCGCCCGGATAAAAGCCCGCTGGAATTTCAATCGTTTCACCCAGCGCCTCGCGGTAGCGCAGGAAAGCCGAGCGGGCCAGCGTATCGACCTGCGATCCGGCATCGTTGATGTAATATTCCTTGGACACCTGGTAGCCTGCATAGGCCAGAAGCGATGCCAGCGCGTCGCCATAAACGGCGCCGCGCGTATGGCCCACATGCATCGGCCCGGTCGGATTGGCCGAAACATATTCGACATTGACCTTCTCGCCCTGCCCCACATCGGCCCGTCCGAAATCGTCGCCGCGTTCGGCAATAGAAGAGAGCACCTTGTGCCAGACGCTTTGCTGCAGCCGGAAATTGATGAACCCCGGTCCGGCGATCTCGACCGAAGCCACATCGGCATCGCCTGAAAACCGCTCGGAAATTGCCGCGGCGACTTCGCGCGGGTTCTTGCCCAGCGGCTTGGCCACCACCATCGCCGCATTGGTCGACAGGTCCCCGTGGGCGGCATCGCGCGGCGGCTCGACTACGACGCGGCCCAACAATTGCCGATTGTCGGCCAGCTCGGGAAAACTCGCGATCAGCGCATCGGTGACGCGCCCTTCAAAAAGGGCAAACACATCCATCTCAAGGAACCTATGATTGAAATTTTGGGCCGACACATCGAGATTGGCGCCAAGGCGCGGCGAAAGCCGGGGTTTGCAGCCCACCTTCACGCCAATATCGGCATGCCGGGGGCGGGTTACCGGAATTCCGGTCTTTCGTCAAACAAACGGGCGTGTTCGTCAAGCGCGAACGGGTCGGTCATCCCGGCCACGAAATCGCAAACGATCCGCGCCCGCGCCGCCTCCGAACGTGCGGCGCTGTGGGCCAGCCCCCAGCGCCCCGGCATGTCTCCATCGGCGATATAGGCGTCAAACAGCCGCCCCACTACCGCCTCGCTCTCGCGCACCGGCCCCATGACGCGCGCGTCGCGATAAACCTTGGCAAACATGAACGCCTTGAGTTCGGTCTCATCCTCCGCCATCTCGGTGGGAAACCCGATCAGGGCCCGCCCCGCATACCGCACGTCGTCGGCACTTTGCGGATCCGCCGCGATCAGCCGCTCGGCACTTTCGGCAATCACCGCCTCGATGGTCCGGGTGATCAGCCGCCGCTGCACCTCGTGGATCTGGCGCCCCCGCTCCAGTCCCGGCCACATGTCGACGACTTCACGCGCGATCGGCCCCATCAGCGGCACATCGACAAGATCGTCGATCACCACCAGCCCTGCCCTTACCGCATCGTCGATATCGTGAGCGTTATAGGCAATATCGTCGGCAATCGCGGCCACCTGCGCCTCGAGATTGGCATAGGTTTCAGGCAACAAATCCTCACTGGCCGGAATGTCCGCCAGCGCCGCCCCGATATCCTGCCCATGCTCGGACGCCGCACCCACCACCGGGCCATTGTGCTTGAGGATGCCTTCGAGCGTCTCCCAGGTCAGGTTCAGCCCGTCATGGTCGGCATAGCGGTTCTCCAGCATCCCCACCACACGCAGCGCCTGAATATTGTGGTCGAACCCGCCAAGCTCTGCCATTTTCTCGGCCAGCACCCGCTCGCCGGCATGCCCGAACGGGGTGTGCCCCAGATCGTGCGAAAGCGCCACGGCCTCGGCCAGATCCTCGTTGAGTCGCAGCGCCCGCGCGATCGAGCGTGCGATCTGGCTCACTTCGAGCGTATGGGTCAGCCGGGTTCTGAAGTGCTGGCCTTCGTGATGAAGGAAAACCTGCGTCTTGTGTTGCAGCCGCCGGAACGCCGTCGAATGGATGATCCGGTCCCGATCCCGCTGAAATTCATTGCGTGTCGGGCTGGCTGAGGGCCGATAGACCCGCCCCCGCGACTGTGCCGGATCGGCGGCATAAACCGCATGCATATCACTCATGTGGGAGAGCCCCTTTTCATCGTCGCTCTACGATCTTATGTTGGAGGCCGAATTTGCAATCAAAAGCAGCAGCGCCATGACCGATATCCAACTATCACCGAACGAGGTCGTTTTGACAGAGCGCGCCGCCAAGCGGATCAATCGCATCCTGTCAAAGGAAGACCCCGGCACCGTCCTGCGCATCGCCGTAGCGGGCGGCGGGTGTTCGGGTTTCCAGTACGAGTACAATTTCGTCAAGGAAACCCCCACCGAAGACGATCTGGTCCTTTCCCGGGACGGGGCCACCGTTTACATCGATTCGATGAGCCTTGAATTCATGGGCGGCGCCGAAATCGACTTTGTCGACGATCTGATCGGCCAGTCCTTCCAGATCAAGAACCCCAACGCCGTCGCCTCGTGCGGCTGCGGCACCAGCTTCGCGGTCTGACCTTCCGCATTTTTCGGGTCGCCTTGGCCGCACGATAATGCTTACCTCTGCCCGTCCTGCGCGCGGAGGTAAGCCATGAGCACCGAATTCCTGATCACTGCCCTGGTCGTCTGTCTGCTCCCCGGTTCGGGCGTGCTTTACACGCTGGCCGTGGGGCTTGGGCGCGGCTTCAAGGCGTCCATCGCCGCCGCCTTCGGCTGCACGCTCGGCATCATCCCCTCCGCCCTCGCCTCCATCGTCGGTCTGGCCGCCATCTTCCACGCCAGCGCCGTGGCCTTCCAGACCCTCAAATATCTCGGCGTTGCCTATCTGCTTTATATGGCCTGGTCGATTCTGCGCTCCGGCGGCGCCATGGGGCTCGAGGCCGACCGCTCGCCAGCCTCCATGGCCAAAATCGCCACCAGCGGCACCCTCATCAACGTCCTCAACCCCAAGCTCAGCCTGTTCTTTCTGGCCTTCCTGCCCCAGTTCGTTCCCCTCGACACACCCAACGCCACCCCAACACTGCTCTTGCATGCGGCAATGTTCATGGCGATAACCTTTGTGACCTTCGTGGGGTACGGAGCCTGCGCCGCACTGGCGCGTGACTATGTCATCTCCCGGCCCGACGTGCTCAAATGGATAAGGCGCAGCTTTGCGGCAAGCTTCGGCCTGCTCGGCCTGCGCCTCGCCCTTTCAGATCGCTGACCAACCAACGAGACGGCCCGATGCGCATAGCTACCTGGAACATCAACGGCATCAACGCACGCCTCCCGGCCGTCCTCACCTGGCTCGACGAGACAAAACCCGACATCGTCGGCCTCCAGGAAATCAAATGCCTGGATGAAAACTTCCCCCGCGCCGAATTCGAATCGCGCGGCTACAATGTCGAGACTCACGGCCAGAAGAGCTTCAACGGCGTCGCCCTGCTCTCAAAGCTCCCTTTTGATGAAGTCCATCGCGGCCTGCCGGGCAATGACGAGGACCCCCAGTCCCGCCTCATCGAAGGCGTCTTTTCCACTGAAGATGGCGGTGTCGTCCGCGTGTGCAACATCTACCTGCCCAACGGAAACCCGGTCGATACCGAAAAATTCCCCTACAAGCTTGGCTGGATGGACCGGCTCCACGATTTCGTCGAGCAGCGCCTGGCCTATGAGGAACCCTTCATCCTGATGGGCGATTTCAACCTCATCCCCACCGGCCTTGATTGCCACGATCCGTCCGCCTGGTGGGGCGATGCCCTGTTCCGGCCCGAGAGTCTCGAAAAATGGCGCCGCCTCGTCAATCTGGGTCTGACCGACGCCCTGCGCGCCACGACCAGCGATCAGGTCTTCACCTTCTGGGATTTCCAGGCCGGCGCCTGGCGCCGCAACGCCGGCATCCGCATCGACCATTTGCTGCTCTCGCCCCAGGCCGCCGACCGGCTCACCGGCGTCACCATCCACAAGGACACCCGTGGCTGGGACAAGCCCTCCGACCATGTCCCCGTCGAAGGCGATTTCACCCTCGCCGGCCTCTCGGCCAAAGCCGCGTAGCTGAAGATTTGGCAGTATGGCGAGGTTGGGTCAGGGCGAGTCGAAAATTGCCATTCGCCGGCCGCCATCACCCAACCTAGAGCGTGTCCAGCAAAAGCATGTCCTCGACCCGATCGGGGATGGAAACAGTTTTGCGGTTCGGACACGCGATAAAACAAGGGTATGGAGCCAAGGATTTGAGTCACTCAAATCCTGAACGGCTCTAGAATTCGGCGAACTGGCTTCCCAGAGTATCGGCCGCCCGCAGCGCGGTTTCGGCCTGTGTCGGATCGGCCTTGGCCATCGCGCTGTCGGTCAATTCGCGGATCCAGCCTTCATCGCTCGTCCCGAGCGCTGAGCGATAGGCGATATTGAGCCACATCAGCCCTTCGACCGGCTGCGCCTCGATACCGTCGCCCAAAACCAGCATTTCACCCAGCCGCGCCTGCGCGCCCGGATGCCCCTTTCGGGCCGCCAGCGACAGCCAGCGCGCGCCCTGCAGCGGGTTCACCCCGAACCCCTCGGAGCTCAGATACAGCATGCCCACCCGAAACTGCGCATCCGCGTCGCCGAAATAGGTCGCCGCGTGCATCAGCAGCGTCTGGCCGCGCGACGCATCCTCTGGAATGCCGGCATCGGGCACCCCATGCAGATAGTAATCGCCGATCTTGACGAAGGACTGCGCCACGATATCCGCGTCGAGCGAGCTTGGCGGCGCGTCCGCATTCTCATTGGCAATGCGCGAAAAATACTGAAAGGCCTTGGCCGGGTCTTTCTGAACCCCCGATCCGGTCTCATACATGGTCCCCAGCTGCCACAGCGCTATGGGCTGGCCGGCATCGGCCGCGCCCTCGAGCGCGGAGACCAGATTGTCCCCGCTCAGTTCGGTGGCCGTCACGCCATCGAGCATCTGGGCCAGTTCCTGGGCGGCATCGAGCGCGCTTTGCGCCTGCGCCGGCAGCACGGTGCCGAGCGACAGCAGAGCCGAACAGGTCGCAGCCAGAGCAAACGCAGTACTCCTGACTATAGGCATTACACACCTTCTCACGCCCCAGCCGCAAAGCCGTCGCACACCATCGTATGCGCCCGCCGCAGAGCCGGGAAACCTTACCGTATCGATACAAACGGCAGATCGTATGCCTGCCGCCACCCTGTGTTTTTTTATGGTTTCGGCCTTCAGGGCCCGCGCCACCCACCGGGTAACTGCAGATGCCCATGGCCGATCTGCCAATGACAGTTCATATGTTTGATTGACCAGATGATATCGGCCCATTGTGTCGGCATTAGAGCGAATGTCTGCCGCCAGGATGGCAACATTTTTCCATGCCGGAAGGCCGAGTGTTTCGCTGCAATGGGACGCGCCGATTACCATCTGTGTCCTGCTCCGTGCCCGTTGGGCGGGAAAATGCTCCCGCGCCGGGCTTGGGTTTGGCGGGCACAACCGGCCGGTGCGCACCACGCACCAGAACGCCGTATCCGCCCACCGCCAACCTTTCTCCGGCTGGTTTAGGGTAAGATTGTGGCATGGCCCCTTAGCAAAACGTGACTGCGCATGGCGCGGCTACGAGTCTGTGAGCAATGTAGCAAAATTGTCACAAGCGCGTGATGCGCCTGAAGCCTTTGCCGATCCGGCAACAGGCTGTAGATTGGCCCGGCACATGGGAGGAGTGATGGAATGGCGCTCAAGCGGATGGACAACATAGGCATCGCCGTCGAAGATCTCTCGGCGACGATCGAATTCTTTGCCGAACTCGGCCTCGAGCTCGAAGGCCGCGCCATGATTGAAGGCGAATGGGCCGGACGCGTGACCGGGCTGGGCGATCAGCATGTGGAGATCGCCATGATGCGCACGCCCGACGGCCACAGCCGGCTCGAACTCTCGCGCTTCATCCGCCCCACGGTCATTGCCGATCACCGCACCGCGCCCGTCAACGCCCTGGGCTATCTGCGCGCCATGTTCACGGTGGACGACATCGACGAAACGCTTGAAAGGCTGCGCACGCGCGGCGCGCAGCTCGTGGGCGAAGTCGTCCAGTATGAAGACGTTTATCGCCTTTGCTACATCCGGGGGCCTGAAGGGCTCCTTATCGGGCTTGCCGAGGAGCTGCGCTGAGCGACAGCGCAGCCTTTTAGAGCGTGTCCAGCAAAAGCATGTCCTCGACGCGATCGGGGATGGAAACGGTTTTGCGGTTCGGACACGCGACAAAACAGGGATTTAAAGCCAAGGATTTGATTCAGTCAAATCCTTGGCTCTAGCTGTGAGCTCTCAATAGGTTGTCCATTCGGACCGGAACGGGGAGACTGGAGTTACCAAGCTTCAGCACTCACCGGAGGGTCCGAATGAAAATCCACAAGAATGCCCGTCTGACGCCGCTGCGTCGAGAGGAGATGGCGCTTTGCGTCATCGAAGGCGGTCTTTCCAAAGCCCAGGCAGCGCGGGTGTACGGCGTATCGCCAAAAATCGTGGCGCGCTGGGTAGAGCGCTACACATCAGAGGGCCGAGCGGGCATGACCGACCGTTCGTCGCGGCCCCACCGGCTACATTGCCCTGTCCCGCAAACAACCATAGACCGCGTTATCGCGCTGCGGCGTCTACGGTGGACCGGCAACCATATCGCCATGGAGGTTGGCGTATCGCCGGCCACGGTCAGCAGAGTGTTGAAGCGGGCCGGCCTTTCGCGGCTAAGAGACATCGACCCGGCCGAGCCGGTGCGTCGCTATGAACGCAAGCGTCCCGGCGAGATGATCCATATAGACATCAAGAAGTTGGGCAAATTCAATCGGAGCGGTCACCGCATCACCGGTGACCGGCGCCGGCAGAGCAACCAGCGCGGAAACGGCTCTGCGCCCGGCTGGGAGTTCGTCCATGTCGCTATCGACGACCATTCACGGCTGTCATTTACCCAGATCCACCCTGACGAAAATGCCGTCAGTGCCGTCGCCCATCTCAAGGCCGCCGTCGCCTGGTACCGACTCTTGGGGGTCACCGTCGAGCGTGTGATGACCGACAACGGGCCATGCTACCAGTCCCGTGCTTTCCGCGATGCCTGCCGCCAATTGGGCCTCAGACACATCCGCACCAAGCCCTATACGCCCAAAACCAATGGCAAGGCCGAACGATTCATCCAGACCGCAATCAGGGAATGGGCTTATGCCCGCGCCTACAAAACATCCGATCAGCGCGCTGCCCATCTGCCAATCTGGAACCATATGTACAATTGGCACAGACCCCATGGCAGCCTAAACTCCAAGCCACCCATCAGTCGCCTCGGCCTGACCGAGGACAACCTGTTGAGGCACCACATCTAGAGCCGTTCAGGATTTGATTGAATCAAATCCTTTGCCCTAAACCCCTGTTTTGTCGCGTATGCGCACCGCAAGACCGGTTCCATCCCCGATCGCGTCGAGGACATGCTTTTGCCGGACACGCTCCAGATCCTCGATCTCGAAAATCCGCGCTATTAAGGTAAACATAAGGTTAGAGCATGTCAGGTTTTTATTGAAGCGTATCCGGCGTTTTCGAAGTAGTTTTGGCATTCCTGGGGTTTGATGGTTGTGGCGAGGCGTCCGACCATTCTCCATGTGTCTTCGAGTGTTCGTTCTTGTGCCATTCGCATCCAATGTTTGATCTTTGCGAAGACCTGCTCGATGGGGTTGAGGTCTGGGGAGTATGGCGGCAGGAACCATAGGCGCGCGCCGGCAGCACGAATGGCGTCCCGCACGGCCCTGCTTTTGTGGCTCCCCAGATTGTCGAGGATGACAATATCGCCGGGCTTAAGCGTGGGGATCAGGATCTGCTCGACATAGGCACGGAACGAGAGCCCGTTGATCGGGCCATCGAACACGCAGGGCGCCGTCAGGCCATCCATGCGCAATCCGGCTAGGAAGGTCATCGTACGCCAATGGCCGTGCGGCGCATAACCCTTGAGCCGTCGTCCTTTCGGACCCCAGCCACGCAGGGGCGCCATATTGGTCTTGATCCACGTCTCATCGATGAACACCAACCGGGACGGATCAAGCCAAGCCTGCCAGGACTTCCAGCGCTGCCGCTGACGGGCCACCGCAGCTCGAGCCTGCTCAAGCGCGAACAGGCTTTTTTTTAAAGCTCAGGCCCTCGCGCCGGATAAAGCGCCATATGGCGTCATGGGATACCTGCACCCCCTGTGCGGCAAGAAGCCGTTGCAGACCCCGCACGGTCAGGTGTGAACTCTGCTGAAACTGCTCAAGCACAAAGGCCCGATGTGCCTCGAGAATGACAGGGCGCCGACCACCCATGCGATCCGGCGTAACAGACCCTGTGGCGCGTGCCCGTTGCGACCATTTCACTACAGAAGAGACCGCAACGCCAAAGCGGGTAGCGACAGACCGGCAACTTTCCCCGCCAGCAACTGCAGCAACTACCCGTTCACGTAAATCGTCGGAATAGGGCTTGATCATTGGCGCTGGCCTCCATTCCAGCACCAATGATGAATCACATCAAAATCGATTTGGGAATCCCAAACCGATTCAATCAGATCAAGACGCGCTCTATTGCCGTGCGGCAGCGCTCGACGAGGTCCATCCAGTCGCGTGCGATGCGGGTTTCGAGGCCGTGGGCATAGGTCATCATGCCTGCCCAGATCAGCGCGAATACGAGAGCGAAGCTGGTGAGCATCAAGACCAGGCGCCTTGCCAGGGGCGTGACGACCATAACCGAATCTCCCTTGTCCCGCCCTGAGTGTAACAGCGCTTGGGCCATGGGCCAGCGCCCGCCTGCGGGAAGATCCGACCAAAGTTGCCCTCTAGAGCCGTTCGGGATTTGATCGGCTCAAATCCTTGGCTCCAAGCCCTTGTTTTGTCGCGTGTCCGAACCGCAAAGCCGGTTCCATCCCCGATCGCGTCGAGGACATGGTTTTGCTGGATACGCTCTAAAGCGCTTTTATTGTTGCACGAAGTCTTGCGCTTGGCGCTCAATTGGACCATTGTGGCCATGTCGATTTATCAAAAAGGGCAAGGCCGTACCGATGCGCCGCAGTGAAAACCGCGCAATCGCCATAGCCGCCAGCAGGCAAAAAGCCTTGCAGGCCCGTATCCTTATGGGTTCGGCGCTGCTGCTTTCCGCTGCCCTCCTACTTCTCCTTATCAGCCCCTGGTAACCGGCGGTCTGCCTTTTGCGCAGACGGGTCGTCAGGGGATTTTGCCATAACGCCGAACATCAATGTCCGGCCATAACCTGCTGCAAATGCAAAGCCAGACCGCGCAGGTGGCCGATCAAGGAAGAACAAGATGACCAGCCAAGCCAATACCGACCGCGTCTATATTTTCGACACCACGTTGCGCGACGGAGAGCAGAGCCCCGGCGCCACA
The DNA here is from genome assembly GCA_002723255.1 of Pelagibacterium sp. Lineage (GTDB taxonomy): Bacteria > Pseudomonadota > Alphaproteobacteria > Rhizobiales > Devosiaceae > Pelagibacterium > Pelagibacterium nitratireducens. Next base: position 26,025 of record PBNW01000005.1, read on the forward strand.
ATGACGCTGGAAGAAAAACTCCAGATTGCCGACATTCTCGACACGATGGGCGTCGACATTATCGAGGCGGGGTTTCCCATCGCCTCGAATGGCGATTTCGAGGCCGTATCGACAATTGCCAAGCGCGCCAGGAATTCGGTGATCTGCGGTCTGGCCCGCGCCATTCCCGCCGATATCGACCGTGCCGGGGAGGCGGTGCGGTTTGCCAAGCGCGGGCGCATTCATACCTTTGTCTCCACGTCGCCCATCCATCTGGCTCATCAGATGAAAAAATCCGAGGACGAGGTGCTCGAAATCGTCATCAAGACGGTGGCGCAGGCCCGCAATCTGATCGACGACGTTGAATGGTCGGGAATGGACGCAACCCGCACGCCCATCGAATTTCTCGCCCGTTGCACCGAAGCGGCGATCAACGCCGGCGCGACGACGATCAATATCCCCGACACTGTCGGATATTCGACGCCGGAAGATTATTACCGGCTGATCCACGATCTGATCGAAATGGTGCCCAATGCGGACAAGGCGATCTTTTCCACCCATTGCCACAACGATCTGGGCATGGCGGTGGCCAATTCGCTGGCCGGCGTGCGGGCCGGAGCGCGACAGGTGGAGTGCACGATCAACGGGATCGGGGAACGCGCAGGTAACGCGGCGCTCGAAGAGGTGGTGATGGCGCTGCGCACGCGCGCCGATGCCTTGCCCTATCACACGGAAATCGAAACGACCCATCTCTCGCGCGCTTCGCGGACGGTGTCGGCGGCGGCCAATTTCCCGGTCCAGTACAACAAGGCCATCGTGGGCAAAAATGCCTTCGCCCATGAGAGCGGCATCCATCAGGACGGCATGCTCAAGAACGCCTCGACCTACGAAATCATGACCCCCGAAAGCGTGGGGATCAAATCGACCTCGCTGGTGATGGGCAAGCATTCGGGCCGCCACGCCTTCAAGGAAAAGCTCAAAGATCTGGGGTACGAACTGGCCGACAACCAGTTCCAGGAAGCGTTTCAGCGCTTCAAGGATCTGGCCGACCGCAAAAAGCATGTCTATGACGACGACATCATCGCGTTGGTCGACGACGAAATGGGCTCGGGCGCCGACCGTATCAAGCTGGTGGACATGAGCGTGACCTCCAAGACCGGGGGTGTGCATCGGTGCGAACTCAAGGTGGCCGTGGATGGGGCACCGGTGGACGTGTCGCTGGATGGCACCGGATCGGTCGATGCGATCTTTTCGGCGATCAAGGCAGCGGTGAATGCCCAGCCGCATCTGGTGCTCTACGCCGTCGATGGCGTGACGGGCGGCACGGACGCGCAGGCCAACGCGCATGTGCGGCTTGAAATGAACGGTCGCATCGCCTCGGGCAATGCGACCGAGCCCGATACGCTGGTGGCCTCGGCCCGTGCCTATCTCAATGCGTACAACCGGCTGCTGGTCGAACGCGGCGCACCGGCGCAGGGCGCGCTGGCCGGCTGATCTTTACCGCCTGCGATGAGGCATGAGGAGGATTTGCGGTTTGGGGACCCGCGAAATTCCTCCTCGTCATCGTTTTGTCGCGCTTTCGAACCGAATAAGTGGGTTCGACTGATCCTGAAATCGCTCCGGGGGGCGACCATATAGTGGCAATCGGGGCCGAGATTCGTGGCGTGCTCACCGGCTTTGGGCTGGTTGCGGCAGGTGTTCTGGTGCTGGCGCAGGTCGATCTCGGTCTGCCCGGCCAATCATTGCTGCAATCGCTGCAACTGCATATGGGGGTGGCCCTTTTGGGTCTCGCCCTTTTGCTTGCGCTGGCCAGGGCGCGGTGGCGGGCCGGGCTGGTGGTCGCCATGGCGGTGTTTGCCGGCGGGCATGTGATGTGGCGCGTGGCTGACCAGTATGAGGGGCGGGGGGCTCTGGCGGGGCTCGAGCGCGCGGCCCAATTCACGCTTTTGAGCTTTAACGTGCTTAACTCCAACGACCGCCACGAGGAGCTGGCAGATTATATCGCCGGGTCGGGGGCCGATTTTGCCTTTATCATGGAGGCGGGGCGGCTGCGGCAGCATTTCGAGCAACTCGAAGCGGTCTATCCCTATCGTGTCGGTTGCGAGCAGGGCGGCCCCTGCGATCTGCTCATGCTCTCGAAATTGCCGTTGGAGAACGCCGAAATCCGCTCGCTGGGCAATACCCATCCCAACCGGATGATCGTCGCACAAACCGAGATTGGCGGCGAAGCGCTGACGCTGGTCGCCGCGCACCTGACCAAGCCCTATTTCGACGATGCGGGACTGTTCGAAGCGCGGCGCCTGACGCGGCAATTGGCGGCAATCGAGGGGCCGCTGGTTCTGGCATGGGATTTCAACTCCGCCCCCTGGGCAGATGCGATCGATGATCTGGTGCATGGGGCCGCGCTTTTGCCGCCCCCCCGTTACAACGCGACCTGGCCGACCGAATTGGGGCCATTGGGCATCCCGATCGATCACATGTTTTCGCGCGCGCCGATCATCATCGAGGATATCGAGGCGCTGTCCGACCCCCTGGGGTCGAACCATCTGGGACTGATCGCGAAACTGGCAATCGTGGCCGAATAGATCAGGCCGCGGATTCGGGGGACCAGCCCGCGGTATCGGCGAGGGAGAATTTTACACTCCAGCGTCCCGGTGCGGCCTGCGACCCGGACGGGCGGGCGAGGAGCGCCGCATAGTCGGCACGCGCGAGGACGGTGCCACCGAGCGCCTGGACCCATGGCGACATGATCTGATGATCGACTGCCGTGAACCCGGCGTCGGCGAGGTGATGATAGAGGCTCACGATGGCGAATTTGGATGCGTTGTCGGCAGTATGGAACATCGACAGCGCGGAAAAGACCGGGCCGACGGTCACGCCGAACAGGCCGCCCACCAGTTTGTCGTCGGCGTCGAAAATTTCCACCGAATGGGCATGTCCTTCGCCATGAAGCCCCATATAGAGCGCGCGGGCCTTCGGGGTGATCCAGGTGAGGTGCGGGCGCGATGGATCGCGCGGCGCGGCGCAGCCATCGATCACGCAGGCAAAATCGGTATAGAACGCCACCTGCATGTCCGAGCCACGCATGGTGCGGCGAAACCGCTTGGCGATGTGAACCGAGGCAAGATCCATGACGGCGCGTTCGGGTGGCGACCACCATTTCATGGCCCCCCAATGGCCCTGCGGATAAAAGCCGCGCGCCATGGCCTGGAGAACCACAGGTGTCGACAGATCATCGGCAAGTCCTGCAAATCCGGGCGGGGATTTGCGGATGCGCGAGGCATCGGGAACCGGGGCGGGACGCAACAGCCTGTCGCCGACGAGACCAGCCACCAGCCCCGGAAAATGCTGCACGCGCTGGGGCTTGAGCCAGTACGCCGTGGCAAGTGCCAAACGGCCAAGGCTGTAATTGCCTTGCCGGGAAGGGCCGGGTTGGGGAAGGCTGTTCATTTGGAAAGGCTCCGGGGGAGAACTGGGCGGACCATAGGCTGAAACCATTGCCGGGCGCTTACCGTAATTGCTTAAAATACGAAGAAACCCGCATGTTCACGCGGCTTTGACTTGCGGTTGAAGGTGTGGGCGTTCCAACTGACGAAAACGAGGAGGTGCAGCATGCATCGCAGATTTATTGCTTTGGCGGCCGCCGCGAGCGCGTTTGCCGCCACTCCCGCACTGGCCGATACGGCGCTTTTCGCCGGCGGGTGCTTCTGGAGCGTGGAATCCAATTTCGAAAAGGTCGAAGGCGTCTCCGAAGCCGTGTCGGGCTTTGCCGGTGGCCATGTGGAAAATCCCACCTACAATCAGGTCGCCTATGGTGGCGATACCGGCCATTACGAAAGCGTCGAGATCACTTTCGATCCCGAGGTGGTCAGCTATGAAGAGCTTCTGACGGTCTATTGGCACACGACCGACCCCACCGATGCCGCCGGTCAGTTCTGCGACAAGGGACCGATGTATAAGCCGGCGATTTTTGCGCTCAACGATGAGCAGGCTGCCATTGCCGAAGCCAGCAAGGCCGCCATTGCCGAATCGAGCGGCTATACCATCGTCACCGAGATCAAGCCGGCAGCCACGTTCTATCCGGCAGGGCCCGAGCACCAGGATTTCTATAAGACCAACGCCGCCCATTATGAGCGCTATCGGATCGGGTGCGGGCGCGATGTGGTGATCCGCGAGCTTTGGGGCGATCAGGCCTTTCTGGGAACCAGCGAGAACCCTTTCTCTTAGGCATCGCGAAAAAGCATTGAATTGGGTGGACAGCGTGAATGGCGTTTGCTAGAGAGGCGCCACTCTGGCGGTGCGGAGACGCGCTGCCCGATGGATCGGGTGTATAGCTCAGTTGGTAGAGCAGCTGACTCTTAATCAGCGGGTCCAAGGTTCGAATCCTTGTACACCCACCAAAATCCTCAAATAATGACGAAGTCTTGCGAGCCGATCCTCGATCGGTTCTGTAAGCCTTTGATTCAATGCCTAAAGTTCTGGTTTACCAGTTTGGCAATTGAGGGGCTTTATTGGCTTTGCGGAAAGCATTCCATAGGGGCTGGCCGTTAGGGTTGGGTCAAATTGAACTGACCCGGTGACGCCAATGTCCTTGACCAGCCATTCGCCAACGATGACCACCCTTGCCCCTGTCACAGCGGGCGTTTCGAAGAGGAACGGGACGCTGCTGGAGCATCGTGTTTTGCCCGGTGGAGAGTGGGACCGGCTCGTCTCGACATTTGACGGCGTCTGCCAGGAGCAGCTTTTTGCCTATGCCAGTCTGCGCTGGCCGGGGGTCGATCTGGAGCCTGTCCTGTTTTCCGAGGCCGATAAAGTACTGGGCGGCGCCCTGGTGATGTTGCAGCGGCTGCCGCTGGGCGTGGCCACAGTGGCGCTGATCAAGTGGGGGCCTTTTCTTGCGCAGAGCGAGGGGCCGGACCGTGACGTGGTCATGGAGCGTATGATCGATACGCTCGTGGCCGAATACGCCTCGAGGCGCTCCATGATGGTTTCGATCATGTCCCATGCCGAGGCCGGCGAGGTCAACGGCATGGCCGCAATGCTTGCGGCACGCGGGTTCAAACCCGGTGTTGGCGTGAAATACCCCATGCGGTACGTGGTCGACGTTTCGCTCGACGATACGGCACGGCTGGCTGCGTTCAGTCAGAAATGGCGCTACAATCTGCGCAAGGCCATGAAGGCCGGGCTCGCGTTCGAAACAGGAGCGCCCGGCGATATCGGCCGGTTCATGACGCTCTATCGGGCGATGAGCGAGCGCAAGCTGTTCCCCGATTACTCAGGCATCGATACACTCGAGGGGCTGATGGCCATGCCGGACGGGACGGCGCGGCCCGAGCTGTTTTTTGTCTCGCAAGGGGACAAGACAATCGCTGGGGCGGCAATTTTTACCGCCGGGACGACGGCATGCTATCTGTACGGCGCAACCGATGACGCCGCGCTGGATTTGCGCGCCGGTTATCTGCTGCACTGGCACATCATCGGGTGGTTGCGCGACAATACCAAAGCCAGGCTATACGATCTGGGCGGCACCGATGGCTTTGCCGGTCTGCATCAGTTCAAGAGCGGGATGGTGGGCGATGCGGGCCATATCAGCCCCTTGCCGCCGACAATGAATTTTGCCTCGCACTGGCCGGCCTTTGCGGCGGGTACAGCGGCGTACAAGGGCCGCGAGATGCTGACGCGCGGGCGCGATGCGGTGCTGACGGCTCGGCTTGAAATGCAGAAACGGCTCAGGCGCGGCGCGCGGGCCTAAGGCCAAGGGAAAGTCCACGAATGTCGATAGCCGGAAGGCTTGCCTCGAAATCGGTGATGATTTTTGCCCTGCGCATTTTTGGCGCGGGGTTCATCTTTCTTGTGCAGGCGGCCATTTCCCGTGTTTGGGGCGCGCAATCGCTTGGCGACTTCCTGCTGGTTATTGCGGCGGCCAATCTGATCGCGGTTATGCTGCCGCTGGGTTTCCAGACCGTCTCGACCTATTTTTCCGCGGAGTACGGCTCGCGCGGTGAGGGCAACCATCTGCGGCGATTCGTAGGCCGGGCCTATATCCAGATGGCGTTGATGGGCGTGGCCATTCTGGCACTGGGCTGGCCGCTGACGTTCGTTCTGGGCGAGGCGGGTGCGCATCTGCGCCCGATCTGGGTGCAGACGGCGCTGATCGGGATTGCGACGGCCATTACCTATATCAGCACCACGACGCTGGTGGGGCTCAAGCACCCCATGACGGGCTATCTGCCAGACATGATTTTCAGGCCGGCGCTCACGCTCGGCGCATTCGGTGCCGTGGCGCTGATGAGCCCGGTTGCCGATCTTGGCCTCATGCTGTGGGTGCTGGCAGGGGCGCTTCTGGTCCTGTTCGGGTTCCAGAGCATCTGGGTGAGGCGAGCCGTGGTGGCGGTGCCGCGCGATGATGCTCTACGTCAAAGCGAGCCTCGGCGCTGGTGGCGCTTTGCGACGCCCTGGGTGCTCATTACGCTCGCTTCGGACTATTTTTTCGACATCAATCTGATCCTGCTGGCCGGGCTGCTCGATCGCACCGATCTGGCCATTTTCGGGGTCAGTACGCGGATTTTCGCACTGGCCTCGTTCGGAGTGGTTGCGGTCTATGCGTTGACGCTGCCCAATATGTTCGACGCTGAGCGTGATGCCGATCGCGGTGCCTTCGGGAAACGGGTGGGAGAGGCCAATCTGGTGGCGACGGGGCTGGCGCTGGCGCTGTTTGTTGGCGTTTTGCTGGTCGGGCGCTACGCGCTGATGCTGTTCGGCGACGAGTTTGCCGATGGGGCGCTGCCGGTGGCCATATTGTGCCTCGGGCTGGTGGTCAGAGCAGCGTTCGGGCCGGCCTCGCTGGTGCTTTCGATGCATGACCGGCCATGGGCCAGCCTGCCCTCGGTCGGGCTTGGCCTTGTGGCGCTGATTGTGGGCAATTTGACGCTGGTGCCGCCCTACGGGCTGATGGGCGCGGCGATATCGGCGTTCATCGCGATTTCGCTGTGGTCGGTGTCGCTGTGGGCGACGGCGCTTTACCGGGCAAAGATCGATGTCTCGATCTTCGGGCGCTTCCGGGCCGTTGCGGCCTAGCGGTCCAGCAACGCCCGCGCCTTGAGCTTTAGGCGGGTGGCCAGCGGCAGGGAAATGCCGTCGTCATAGCCCTCGGTTACCTTGGTGAACTTGCGTTCCATGACGAAATAATCCTCGCCGAAGATGTGATCTTCGAGGTGAGCGACCTGGGCATAGCCATAGCGCTTGAGCAGGACCAGAGCCGGGCGGTTGTCGGGGCGGGTATAGGTCGAGGCCTTGTGGAAGCGTGAATTGTCCCAATGGGAAATGAAGGCCTCCATGCCAAACCGGCCCAGCGGGGTGCCGCGATAATCGGGATAGATCGCCGACCAAAACTGGAAGATCGTTCCGTTGGCCGGGCCGGATATCAGGAACCCTCCGGTCTTGCCGTCCATTTCGAGCAGCAGGATGTGCCAGGGATCGACTTCGAGCAGGGTCCGCAGGAAGGTGCGGTTGAACCGCGCTTTTTCGAACGCTTTGAAGCGTTCGCCGTAATAGGGCATGGAGTCGATCAAATCCATCAGCTCGCGATGGACATCGGCGATGTCGGCATGGGTCGCCGCCCGCGCGGTCATCTGTGCGTCGGTCATGGTCTTTCCCCGGTTTGCGGCCCAGACTAGCGGTATGTCGGCTAAAAAAGGGTTTGCGGGGCACGGGGCAAAATCGATCATATCGAACCTTGCGCGATTTGGCGTCCAGCCCCGCCTTGCAGTTGGCTGAATCGGCGGGTTAAGACAGAGGCAACAAGCTATAAAGCGGAGGAATGGTCATGAGTTCAGAAGTGTTTGCGCCGTCGGAAGAGGTTGTCGCGAAAACCAGCGTCACCGCTGAGCAGTATGACCGGATGTATCAGCGTTCGGTTTCGGACCCCGACGGGTTCTGGGGCGAGCACGCACTGCGCATCGATTGGATCAAACCCTTCACCAAGGTCAAGAACACAAGCTTTGAATGGCCCGACATCTCGATCAAATGGTTCGAGGATGGCCAGCTCAATGTTGCTGCCAATTGTATCGACCGGCATCTCGCTGAGCGCGGGGACACGGTCGCGATCATTTTCGAGCCCGACGACCCCAAGGCGGATGCGCGCCATATCACCTATCGTGAGCTGCACGAGGAGGTGTGCCGGTTTGCCAATGTTCTCAAACAGCTCGGCGTTCAAAAGGGCGAGCGGGTGACCATCTACATGCCGATGATCCCCGAGGCGGCCTATGCCATGCTGGCCTGCGCGCGGATCGGCGCTGTGCATTCCGTGGTGTTTGGCGGGTTCTCCCCCGACGCGCTGGCCGGACGGGTCAACGACTGCGATTCGCGCGTCATCATCACCGCCGACGAGGGCTGCCGCGGTGGCAAGAAGGTGCCGCTCAAGGTCAATGTCGACAAGGCGCTGGCGGATTCTCCGGGGGTGGAAAAGGTGCTGGTGGTCAGAAATACCGGTGGCGACATAGCCATGGAGGATGGGCGCGACGTCTGGCTTCACGAGGCGGCCGCCGGGGTCGAGGCGGTTTGCGAGCCCGAGCCGATGAATGCCGAGGACCCTTTGTTTATCCTTTATACGTCGGGTTCGACGGGTAAGCCCAAAGGTGTGCTGCATACGAATGGGGGCTATCTTGTTTATGCCTCGCTGACCCATGAATTGACCTTCGACTACAAACAAGGCGAAGTCTTCTGGTGCACCGCCGATGTGGGCTGGGTGACCGGGCACAGCTACATCGTCTATGGCCCGCTGGCCAATGGCGCGACGACGGTCATGTTTGAGGGCGTGCCCAATTATCCCGACGCGGGACGGTTCTGGGACGTTGTCGACAAGCACAAGGTCAATATCTTCTATACGGCGCCGACCGCGATCCGGGCGCTGATGGGAGCGGGCAACCAGTTTGTCGAGCGGGCCGATCTTTCCAGCCTGCGGCTTTTGGGCTCGGTGGGCGAGCCGATCAATCCCGAGGCCTGGATGTGGTATTATCGGCAGGTGGGGCGTGAGCGGTGCATTGTGGTCGACACCTGGTGGCAGACCGAAACCGGCGGGTTCATGATCACCCCGCTGCCCGGCGCCATTCCGACGAAGCCCGGCTCTGCGACAAAGCCGTTTTTCGGTGTGCAGCCGGTGGTGCTGGAGCCGGAAAGCGGCAAGGTGATCGAGGAGACCGAAGCGTCTGGCGTTCTGGCTATCGCCGATAGCTGGCCAGGGCAGATGCGGACGGTCTATGGCGATCACCAGCGGTTCAAGGAAACCTATTTCCAGCAATACAAGGGCTATTACTTCACCGGCGATGGCTGCCGGCGGGACGAAGACGGCTATTACTGGATCACGGGCCGCGTGGACGACGTGCTCAACGTGTCCGGCCATAGGCTGGGCACGGCAGAAGTTGAAAGCGCGCTGGTCGCTCATCCGAAAGTGTCCGAGGCCGCCGTTGTCGGCTTCCCCCACGATGTAAAAGGGCAGGGCATTTATTGCTATGTCACGCTGATGGCCGGCGACGCCGGATCGGACGATCTGGCGGTCGAGTTGCGCAATTGGGTGCGCAAGGAAATCGGCCCTATTGCCTCACCCGACCATATCCAGTTCGCGCCTGGCCTGCCCAAGACGCGCTCGGGCAAGATCATGCGCCGCATTCTGCGCAAGGTGGCCGAGAACGACTATGGGGCGCTGGGGGATACTTCGACGCTGGCCGACCCGGGCGTGGTCGATGATCTGATCGCCAATCGCAAGAACCGATAGGCCGTCTGGGTCTTTAGCTTTGACGCCGGGCTCCGCATTGGCGGTGTCCGGCGTTGGCATTTACGGGTTCTTCAACTGCTTGGGAGATAAAGGAAAAAGCGTTCGCGCAGTAAATTGCGGACGAAAGCAGGGGGCAGGACGTCCACGGTGGCTCGGGTTCAGCATCTCATTGTTGCGGCGGTAGTGTGCGCAACCATGCTCGTGGCGGTGGCCATGGGGTGGTTTGCCGCGCTCGATTCCGCCCTTCATGATATGCGATTTTCGCTGACCTCGCGCCCGGCCAGCGGCGATATCGTGTTCGTTGAGATCGACGCCGCGGCAATGGCGCAGGCCGGCAGCCGATCACGGGCACGCAGCGTTTATGCCGATGCGCTCGACAGCCTGATCGATGCCGACGCGCGAACCGTGGTTCTCGATGTCGGGCTGCAAAGCGCGCTCGACTATTTCGATGACAATGCGCTTGTCCAGGCCATGACCAGGGCGGCGGGCAAGGTGCGCACGGTTGCTACCGAGACCCGTTCGTCCGCATCCAACCGCGTATTGAGCATGCCCATGGACCGGTTCGCGGCTCTTGCTCCGCCCGTCTATATCGATGCGGTTGGCGGCAATCGGCGGTCGGCGGTCTATCGCACCCGTATCGTCAACGATGGCTGGGTAATCGAATCCCTGGCGACGGCGCTCTCTTCGGATCATTCGGTATCGCGCCCATCCTTTTTGATCGATTTTTCCATAGATCTTGCCACAATTCCGCGGACGACCCTGTCGGACGTGGTCGGGGGCAGCTTCGAGACGGGGCTGTTCAAGGGCCGGCAGGTCATTGTGGGCCAGGCCAGCTATTCGCAGCAATCGAGCCATTCGGTGCCCCGCTACGGGATGCTGTCCACTCCATCGCTCCAGCTTCTGGCGGCCGAGACCGTACGGCAGGACAGGGCGCTGAGCGATATGGGGCGCCTGCCCGCGATCATCATCGTTTTGGGCATGGCCGTGCTGTTTGCGTGTCTGAGGCCGCGCATGACGCTGGGCTCGGCTATTGCCGGATCGCTGGCTTATGCAGGCATCCTCGAATTTACGGCCCTGGCCATGCAGGTTCATGCGGGCATGCTGCTTGATACGGCCGGCATCCATATCGCGCAGGTCGGATTTCTGGCCATTGCGTTCTGGCATGAGCTCGAGGCCCGGGGGCGTTCGCTGTCCCATGCGGCGCGTGAACGCGATTCCATGCGCGGCATCCTGACCCGTGTCGTTGCCGACAATTTCGATGGGGTGGTGGTCGTCGATCACAACAAGTCGATCCGCGCTGCCAGCCGGTTGGCCGAAGAGCTGATATCGCCGGGGCTGCACGGCGCGCGTATTGGCGATGTCCTTCCCGTACCCTTCCGTGAGGCGCTTGAAGCGGCGCTCGATAGCGGGCGGATGATGGATGCCGTGTCCGAGGTGGTCATCGGGTGCAATGGTGCGAGCCGGACTGTGGAGTTCGTCGTCACACTCTCGGATATCGATGCTGGCGAGGTGAGCGCGGAATCGGCCGGAAGGGTGGCGTGCCTTACCTTTAGGGATGTGACCGAGCGCCGACAGGTCGAGCACAGGCTGACCTATCTTGCCCAGCACGACCCACTGACCGGCGCTGCCTCGCGGGTCAAATTCGTCGAGACGATCGGGGAGCTGCTGGCCACGCCAAACGGCCGGGTGCGGGGTGTCAGCGTCTATCTGATCGGGCTTTCGCGGCTCAAGACGGTCAACGATACTTTGGGTCACGCCTATGGCGATGCCCTGCTCAAGCAGGTGGTGGCCCGGCTGGAACTTCTGGGGCCGATCAGCGTGGCGCGGCTGGAGGGCAACGCCTTTGCCGTGCTGCGGGAGGGACTGCTGGACGACGACGGCGGCATGGGGTTTGCCGAAGCATTGATTGCCGAGGTGGTGCGACCCTATACACTGGACGAGCACGGGGCCATCATCGGTGCCCGGGTGGGCATGAGCGATTCCGATCTTTCGGGCAGCGCGCCCGATGCACTGGTCAGCCATGCGGGCGTCGCGCTCTCGATAGCATCGGATCAGTCGGGCAATCGCGCCCTTGCCTTTTCCAAGGAAATGGACACGCGCATCAAGTCCAAGCAGGACATGGAAATCGCGCTGCGTGCGGCGCTGGCCCGTGAGGAATTTTCGGTTCACTATCAGCCTCAGGTGGATCTCGAGACCGGAGAAATTACCGGTGTGGAGGCTCTTGCGCGCTGGACGCATCCTGAACTGGGGTCGGTTCCACCGGGTAAATTCATTCCCGCTGCCGAAGAGACCGGGCTTATCGTCGAGCTTGGCCGCTGGATTCTGCATGCGGCGGCAAGAGAAGTGGCCAACTGGCCGCGTCCGGTGCGGCTTTCGGTCAATGTTTCTGCGCTTCAGTTCGAGCTCGGCGACATCATTGCCGACGTCCGGTCGGCCCTGGCACAATCGGGCCTGCCGCCCGAGCGGTTGCAGGTGGAAATCACCGAGAGCCTTCTGGTGACCGAGACCTCTCACGTTACCGAAAAGCTTCGCGTTTTGCGTGCGGAAGGGGTCGGGATCGCGCTCGACGATTTCGGCACGGGCTATTCTTCGCTGAGCTATCTGGGCCGGTTGCCGGTCGATACGATCAAGATCGACCAGAGCTTCGTGCGGGGTCTGCCGGGGGATGGGGAGGCTTCGGCCATCATCCGGGCGGTGCTCATGCTTTCTGAGTCACTGGGCAAACATGTGGTCGCCGAGGGCATCGAGAACCAGGATCAGGCGTGGCTTCTGCGCCTTGCCGGGTGCAAGACGGGGCAGGGGTATTTCTTTTCGCGTCCCGGCCCGGCTGAAGACATCGTCGTCAAACTGCTCGCCGCCGAACATGACAGGCTGTCCACAGTCATGCGCATGGGCTGATTTGTGCCCCAAAGTTGCGAAAGATTGGCCTGGCCGGTCGGGGAATCGGGCACATTTGCCCTTCCCGCCGCACACAGAAAGCAGGCCATGCGCATTCTTGCCTCTCTTTGTCTTATCCTTGGGCTGATCGTGCCCGGCGAACCCGCCTCGGCGCAAAGCCTTGAGGATATGGCGGGGCAGATGGTCATGGTGGGCTTTCGGGGCAGTTCCCCCGATGCCGCTGGCGTGCGGGCCGTGCGTGAACAGATCGCGCGGGGCGAAATCGGTGGCGTGACGTTCCTGCGCATCAATGTGGACAGCCTTGCGGCGGTGAGCGGCATCAACCGCAGCCTGATCGCGGCGCGTCCATGGCTTCCGCCGTTCATCGCGCTCGACCAGGAGGGCGGGCAGATCGAGCGGCTCACGGCGGCAGTCGGATTTGATGAGATTCCCTCGGCACGCGCTGTTGCGGCCCAGACGCCGGATCGCGCCAGGGCAATCTATGCCGGTCTGGCCGGCGATCTGGCGCGGCTGGGGTTCAACGTCAATCTCGGGCCGGTGGTCGATCTCGATATCAACCCCGACAATCCGATCATCGCCCGCTATGAGCGCGCCTATGGCACTGATCCGGTTCAAGTTACCGCGCTGGCCTCGGCATTTGTCGAGGCGCATCGCGGCGCAGGCATGGCGACGGCGCTCAAGCATTTTCCCGGCCATGGGTCGAGTGCTGCGGATACCCATGAGGGGTTTGTGGATGTCACCGGGATGTGGCAGCCGGTCGAGCTCGAACCCTATCGGGACATGATCGATGCCGATCTGGCCGACATGGTGATGGTAGCCCATCTTTATAACGCCGATGTCCAGGGCAACGATGCCCGGCAGCTTCCGTCGAGTCTCTCACGCACCTGGATCGAGGGCGTGCTGCGTCGCGAGTTGGGATTTGCCGGCGTGGCGATCAGCGACGATCTGGAAATGGGGGCCATCCGCTCGCGGTTCGATCTGCACGACACCGTTGTGGTTGCGGTGGAAGCGGGGATGGATGTCCTGCTGTTTTCCAACACCGCCGCTTATGACCGTGCGCTGGGCAGCGAAATCCATCAGATCCTTGTCGATGAAGGGCGGGCCAATCCCGAATTTGCCGACCGGATCGCGCAGAGCTACGGACGAATCCTGGCTCTCAAGCGCAAGATGGGCATGGTCCCGTGACCCGGTTCGTGGGCCTGCTCTATTCGATCTCCCTGCCGGATGGAAAGCGCGTCATCAATGCACCGTGGCGCGAATTGCTCGAAGCGTTGGGTCATAGCGACGTCAGGACGCTGCTGGCCACGGGAAATGTGGTGTTTACGGCCGAAGGCAATGACCCGCAGGCCATCGAGAAGACCGTCGAGCCGGCATTTGCCAAGGCGTTCGGCCGTCATATCGATTTCATCGTGCGTGAGGGCACCCGATGGGAACGGCTGGTGGCCGCGAACCCTTTTCCCGAGCAATCGAAAACCGACGGATCGCGCGTGGCGGTGCGCGTGATGCGCGAACCAATGGCGGCGGAGGCGCAAAGCCTGATCGAGGACCGTGCGAGCGGCGCCGAGATCGTGCGCGTGATCGATGGCGACCCGTGGATCTATTTCGGCGATGGATTTGCCACATCGAAACTGGCCGGCGTCCTGACAGCGGGGCGTACGGGCATTGGTACGTCGCGAAACTGGAATACAGTCAAAAAGATCGCCGACGCGCTGTAAGGTTTGGCGGATTGGCAAATTGGTGAAAAGCTGCTATTAGGTCAACATTACTGACGTTGTGGGGCGTCCATGGACATGTTGAACGGTTCTTTGGTGGCCGCATTCTTTTTGGCGTGTGCCACCGCTTCGTTTTCTCCCGGCCCGAACAATCTTATGGTCATGACTTCGAGCGCCAAGTTCGGTTTGGCGGCTACGGTTCCGCATGGCGTGGGCATCATGGTGGGGTTTCCCGTGATGGTGTTTGTGGTGGGGTTCGGGCTGGCCGGCGTGTTTGAAGCCTATCCCTGGATCAACACGGCCATGCGGTACGGTGCAGCGCTTTATTTCGTGTGGATGGCCTGGACAATGCTCGGCATCAGGATCGGCAATGTGCAGGGCAGCGAGCGGCCCATGCGGCTCCATGAGGCGGCGGGCTTTCAGTGGATCAATCCCAAAGCCTGGGCCATGGCGCTGAGCTTTGTGGCGCTGTTCGTTCCGGCCGGCGAGGGCAGGCTGGTCAACCTGTTGCTGGTGTCGCTGGGCTGTGCACTGGTCAGCGTCTTTTCGGTCGGGACGTGGATGGTGTTCGGGCGCGGTTTGATTGCTTTCCTGCGTAAAACGGGCACCGAAAAATATCTTGGCCCGATTCTGGCCGTCCTGATGCTGGCTTCGGTGGTCCTGTTCATCCTCTGACATAGAGGCCGGCCGAAACGATTTTGCCATCGGGGATCGCTCGTCTAAAGTGCCCGGGCCGCGCTGATGGGGAATCAGAATGCGCTTCAGGTAGGACAAGGTACTTTCTGCATGCAAGAAACGGGGACCGTCCGGCACGTCAGGGCGCTCTTTATCAGCGACGTCCATCTGGGGATGCAGGCAATTCAGGTCGAGGAACTCCTCAAGTTCCTGGCGATCCATGAGGCCGATACGATCTATATCGTGGGCGACCTGATCGATGGATGGCGTTTGCAAAAGGAATGGAACTGGCCGGCCGAGTACGATGCGCTGGCCAATGTATTGCTCGGCAAGGCACGGGCAGGAGCGCGCATCGTTTATCTTGCGGGCAATCATGACGAGTTCCTGCGCGATTATCTGGGCACCTATTTCGGCGGCGTCGAAATCGTCGATCGCATGATCCACATCACGGCGGACGGCAAGCGCTATCTGGTGATCCATGGGGACCAGTTCGACGTTGTCGTCGCCAACGCCAAATGGCTCGCCCATATCGGGGACTGGGCCTATAATTTCGCGCTGACCATCAATGCGCCGATCAACTGGGTGCGCCGTCGTATGGGGCTCAGCTATTGGTCGCTGTCGGCCTGGGCCAAGCAGAAGGTCAAGAGCGCGGTTTCGGTCATGGGGCGGTTCGAGGAAGCGCTGTCGCTCGAAGCGCGCAATTCCAAGGTCGAGGGGGTGATCTGCGGTCATATCCACCAGGCCGCCATGCACCACAAATTCGGCATTCACTACATCAATTCAGGCGACTGGGTGGAAAGCTGCACGGCCATCGTCGAGGGCCATGACGGTGCGTTCGAGCTGATCCGCTGGAAGGACATCTCTGCGCCGCCGCGCAAACGGCGCGGGCTGGGCCGGTTGCGGGCAAGCTGAGTTCTTACGAAATTGACGGTACTTGCCGCTTGCCAGTTCTGGTAGCGCGTGTGCATGGTCGCGTGTCTTTATCTCGCCTTCCGGATCCTTCCCGATGCTTCCGAGCCTGCCCGAGCGGCTGACGACGCCCGAAATGCGCACGGGCCTGTTCTATGCGGCCATGTATCTGCCGATCGGCGTCTCGACGCTGCTCTTGCCCGTGTGGCTGGACGGCAGAGGGATCGGGGAAGAGGAAATCGGCATCATCAGTGCGACGCCGATCTTTATCATGATCGTGCTCAATCTGCTTGTCGGGCGCGTAGCGGACAAGGCCAGCGACTGGCGCGGCGTAATCGTTGCCGGATCACTGGTCAGCGCAGTGGTGTCGCTGGGGTTTGTCTTTGTCGACGCGTTCTGGGGCATTTTGCTGTTCAACACCTTGCTGGTCATCCCCATCATGGCCATCGAGCCGGTGATCGACGCAGCGGCCATAAGGATGACGCGGCGGCGCGGCACCGATTTCGCGCGGGTGCGAATCTGGGGCACATTCGGCTATATCGGCGGGACGGCGCTAGCCGGATGGATGTTTGGCTGGGTGGGAATCGCCGTGTTCGTGCCGTTACTTATTGCCACGGCACTGCTGCGCGGGTTATCGGCGCTGCCACTGCCGTTCTTCCGATCGCAAAACGGGGGCGGGCAAGCCGGTGCGCCGCTGGTGAGTGCGCCCGGAGCCGGCCAGACCCTGCGGCAGGTGGCCAGGCCGTGGTTCGTCCTGACGCTTCTCGGGGCGGCAATATTACAGGCCAGCCATATGCTGCTTGTCAGTTTTGGCGCGCTGTTGTGGCTCAGAGCGGGGGTGCCGGAGGCCGCGGTGGGCATATTGTGGATCGTGGCGCCGGTCTGCGAGATCGTCACCATGCTGTTCTTTTCCCATTTCGCACGGCGGTTTTCGGCCCGGCATCTGCTGCTCGCGGCCTGTGTCAGCGGCGTCCTGCGCTGGATCGGAATGGCGTATGCAACCGATGTCTGGCAGTTGGTCTTGTTGCAGGCGCTGCACATGATGACGTTCGGGCTGGCCTATATGGGCATTGTCACCTTCATCGCCAATTGGACGAGCGAGGAAATCGCGGCCCAGGCGCAGAGCTTTTATGTTGTCATGAAGCAGATCTGCTCGGTCGTTGCGCTGCTGTTTTTCGGGACGCTGGTAGCCCATTTCGGATTGCAGAGCTTCTGGGCGGCGGGGCTGCTTTCGGCGATCGGCGCAGGCATGATCCTGATTTCGCTCTCGATCTGGTCGACCAAAGCGCAAAACGAGTCGCGCCCGCTGTCACAATAGAGTTGCGCAAATCAGGCATTCGAACAGTCGCGAGCCAACAGCCTTGCGGTACGGTCGATGCATTCCGCACAAAAACCACTTCAGTTGCGCGCTCTGTTTATCAGCGATACGCATCTGGGTATGCGCGGCGCCCAGGCGGGCGCATTGCTGGATTTTCTGCAATCGGTCGAGGCCGACTGCATCTATCTGGTCGGCGATTTCGTCGATGGGTGGAAGCTGAAGAAGAGCTGGCACTGGCCGCCGGCCTGCAACCGGGTCATTCAGCATTTGCTCGACTGCACGCGCAAGGGCGCGCGCATCGTTTATGTACCGGGCAATCACGATGAATTCCTTCGCGAATTCGCAGCGCTCCGGTTTGGCGGCATAGACGTTCGCGAACGGGCCGTCCATACCGGCGCAAACGGGCAGCGCTATCTGGTCATCCATGGAGATCAGTTCGACGTCGTCGTGCGTCATGCGCGCTGGGTCTCGTGGCTGGGGGATATTTCCTACAATCTGTCACTGCGCGCCGCCATGCTGATCAACCGGGTGCGCCAGAAACTTGGCCGCCCGCGCTGGTCGCTTTCGGCCTGGGCACGGGCCAATGTGAGCCGGGCTGCAGCGCTCGTCGAGCGGTTCGAGACGGCGTTGGTGCGCGAAGCGGCGGAGCAGGGATTTGACGGCGTGGTGTGCGGGCATATCCATGCCGCGGCTATCGCCGACCATGGGAGCGTCACCTATCTCAATTGCGGTGACTGGGTCGAGAACTGCACAGCCATCGTGGAGACAAGGGACGGGCGGTTCGAGTTGATCCGCTGGGTCGAAAAGACCGTGCCCAGTTCCCAGGCGGTTGCGCCTCTTGCCCAGGAGGTCGCCCCATGACGCGGCTGCTGATTGTATCGGATGCGTGGCATCCGCAGGTAAACGGTGTCGTGCGTTCGCTTGAAAACGTTGGCAACACGCTGGCGCGGCGCGGCTATGAGGTGAGATATCTCACCCCCGAGCCGTTCTGGACGCTGCCCTTGCCGACGTATTCGGAAATCCGGGTGCCGCTGCCATCGCTGCGGGTGGTGCAGGATATGATCGCCGATTTTGCGCCCGATCATATCCACATTGCCACAGAAGGTCCGCTGGGGTTGGCCGCACGAACACTTTGCGTGACGGGCGAGCTTGCCTTCACAACCAGCTATCACACGCGCTTTCCCGAATATCTGGCGGCACGCCTGCCCGTGCCGGTCGAGTGGAGCTATGGCTATCTGCGCTGGTTTCATGCCGCCGCATCGGCGACCATGGTGCCCACGCCCTCGGTTCTCAAACACTTGCGGCGGCGGTTCTTCCGTCACCTCGCCGTCTGGTCACGGGGGGTGGACCTTTCAGCCTTCAGCCCCGGACCCAAGGCGATGTTTGCGGGTCTGCCGGGGCCGCATCTTCTCTATGTCGGGCGGGTCGCGGTCGAGAAAAACATCGAAGCGTTTCTCGAGCTGAAGCATCCCGGCACCAAAATCGTTGTTGGAGACGGCCCGGAGCGGGGGGCTCTCACGCACCGTTTTCCCGATGTCGTCTTTACCGGACAGTTGACGGGCGCAGCGCTGCGGGATGCCTACCGCAGTGCCGATGTTTTCGTCTTCCCCTCGCGCACCGACACCTTCGGCAATGTCATGCTCGAATCCATGGCCTGCGGCACGCCCGTTGCTGGCTATCCCGTGATGGGCCCAATTGATGTGATCGGGACGGGCAAGGGCGGGGCGCTGGAAGTTGACCTGGAGTCGGCCGTTAAGCGGGCGCTTTCCATTCCGCGCTCCGAGGCGATTTCCAGAGCAAAGGAATTCACCTGGGAGGCCGCTGCCGACCAGTTTGCGCGGCGGCTTGCGCCGATCCGTTCCCGTGTCGGCATCGCTGCATAAGCCGAAACAAAAACGCACCCCTCAGGGTGCGCTTTCTCAATTCAAATTCGCAGGCCTCAGTTCAACCGGCCGCTGGCATGGGCGAGCATCGTATAGACCTTGCCACGGTTGCTCACGAGCTGGTTGAAGGTCTGCTGCATGCCATTGGGGCCGTTGGCAGCTTCGCCGAGCAATTGCTCGAATTCGCTCATATAGGCTGTTGCCGTGCGCGAGAATTCGGGATCGCGCTGGAGCTTGCGGCGCACCTCGTCGAAGGTCGACTGACCGGTGATTGTGTAGAGCCGGCGGTTGAAAGCGCCCGATTCCCCATCCTGATAGCGGTTCCAGGCGGCGGCGAGGGCATCGTCGTCGATGGCGCGGGCGATATCTTCGGTCAGGCTCGAAAGGTTCAGCGGGCGCTGGGTGCCGGCCTGCTGGCTGGCCGAAGCGTTGCGCAGGACATCACGCAGCCATCCGCCTTCCTGGGGTGCGGCGGCGGAAGCCGGCTGTTGGGCAGCGGTGCCGCGTGACTGGGTGAGCGCTTCGTTGAGCCGCTCGGACGGCGATTTTTGAGCCTCTGCCGGGCGTGGCTGGGTCATCACAGGTGCCTGCTGGCGCGTCGGCTCCGGCTGACGGGCAGGAGCGGGGCGTGCGGGCTGATGAGGTGCCGGCTCGGCCGACCGGGTCGGTTCGGCAGCGGCAAGGCGTGCCGAGGGCGTGCGCGGCGTTGCGCGGCTGGACACTTCATGGGTGCCCGGCTGGGCACGCACGATGGCATTGAGCTCGGACAACGCCTCGATCTGTTCGGCAACCACGCGGCGCATTGCCGCCGCGCTGGCCCGGGTTTCTTCGGGCAGGTCGAGTACGGAACGCTGCAATTCGTTGCGGGTCGCTTCGAGTTCCTGGCCGAGCTGAGATGCGGTGGTGCGCATGGCATCGGCGGTGTCGCCAAACCGGCGGGTAGCGTCCGAGTAAGCGCGCTCGATATCGGCGAGGAGGTCGGCCTGGGTCTGGCGCAGGGCGTCGCTGGCCCGTTGCCCTTCGCCCGAGGCGAGGTCGCCAATTGTCGAAATCTGGCCGGTGACGGCATCTGATGTCGAGGCAAGAGCCTCTTCCATGGCCTTGCGGGCCGCAATCAGGCGGCGCTCGGTCTGGTTGACCGTTTCGGCGATCGACTGGGCGAAACCGCGCAGGCGGCTGTCGATTTCCTCGGTGCGGACCGCAAAACCTTCGGCAAGCGATTCCATGGCGCCACGGCGGTTTTCCAGCGTGTCCATCGTGGAGTTGGATACTTCGGCAAGGTTGGCGGCGGCATCGGTGAAGCCGGCGGTCTCGGAGTCCAGCTTGCCCGAGAGCTGGCCGAACTGTTCGAGCATTGCAGACATGGTGTTCTGCAGCGCTTCGACGTGCTGGCTCATCATCGTACCAGCCTCTTCGGTGCCGGCCATCGCGTCGCGAACGGCGCTTGTATAGGCCTGCGTCTGCTCGCCGACATTGCCCTGCAGGCGGGCCAGATTGCCGGTCGAGGCTTCCAGAACGCGCTGGAGCAGCAAATTGGCATCGTTGAGCTTGCGCAGCGAGTCGGTGATCTCGTGCTGAATGCGATTGGACGATTCCGACATGATGTCTTCGGCGTCGCGGGCATTGGCTTCGAGCGCAGCGCGCAGCAGGTTGGTCTGGCTGCCCAGCGCGTTGGTGAGCTGGTTCTGCTTGGTGTCGATGAGTTCGGCGAAACGGTCGGTGTGTTCGGAGACGATCCGGTTGATCTCGGAAGCCTTGCGGCCCAGTTCGTCCGCCGTAGCGACGGCGCGCACTTCCACCAGATCCTCGATATGAACCGAGGCAACCTTGAGCTCTTCCATGGCCTTGCGGACCACCGCGTCCATCCGCATGGCGGTCTGTTCGACGTCGGCGGAGATGTTGGCCGTAACGTTGGCCAGCTTGTCGTTGAGCACCTCTTCAATCCGGCTGGCGCCGGTTTCAAGGTCGGACATGGACTGGCCGATGGCGCTGTGGATCGAGCCGGTGAGGGTGGATTCGATGCGATCTGCGCCGCTTTCGAGGTCGCGCATGGAATCGGTGATCGTGCCGTGGATGGCCTCGTTGAGGCCGGCCAGGCGCTCGGCGGTGATTTCGGCGCGGGTGGTGATCGCTTCGGGCAGGGTGCCCAGGCGGTCATCGACCATCTCGGTAATTGCGCTGCGGGCTTCGGTGAGGCGCGCTTCGACGAGGTCGGCGGCATCGCGGGCGCTCTGACCGACCGAAGTCGCGGCCTCGCCGATCCTGGCGGTGACACCGGATTCCGCGCCGCTGATCTTGTCGACTGCGGCGTCAATTTCACGGCCGATATTGGAATTGAGTTCGGCCACCTTGCTTTCGATGAGCTCGGACATTTGGGCCGAACGACTTTCCATCGTCTCGGTGACATTGGTCAGGCTGCCATCGATTGTGAGGCGGATGCGCTCGCCCGAAGCGTCGACCGCCGTGGTGAGTTCGCTCGTCTTGCCGGAAATCGACTCCGCCATAAGGCGGGCTTTTTCGTCGAGCGATTCTTCGAGGCCGCGGGCCTGGCCCGTGATCGAACGCTCGAGGCGTTCTGCGGACTCATCGATCAACCCGCCCATATAGCGTGTGCGCTCGGTCAGCGTTTCCGAGAGCTGGTTAGAGGTGATGTCGAGCATCGAATTCATCGCATTGGCGCGCTCGGCCAGAGTGTCGTCGAGCTGAGTGGTGCGCGCCGACAGTGCGGTATCGAGCTGCTCGGTGCGCGCATCGAGCGCGGAGGTCAGCTGTTCGCTGCGGCTGTCGAGTGCCGAGGTGAACTGTTCGGTTCTTCCATCAAGGGCAGACGTGAAGGTTTCGGTTCGGCCGTCAAGGGCCGCCGTAAGGTGCTCGGTGCGGCTGTCGATGGCCGACGTCAGATTGCCTGTGCGACTTTCAATGGCCGACGCGATTTCCTCGGCGCGGCCATCAAGGGCGGCACCGATCTGTTCGGCCCGACCGTCAAAGGCGGATGTGAGCGCTTCGGTGCGAATGTCGAGGCTGGAATTGAGCGCGTCCGCGCGCGTGTCGAGCGCAGCGGACAGGGCATCGGTGCGCAGATCGACGGCCGATGTAATGGCCTCGGCACGCGCATCGAGGGCTTCGGTGAGGGCCGCGGTCTTGGCGTCGGCCATGGCGCCAAAGCTTTCGCCGCCGGTTTCGAGGGCACTGGCAAGGGCACGGCCCTTGTCGTCGAGCAGTGTTTCGAGCCTGTTGGACCGCTCGGCGATCTCGGAGGTGTGGGCATCGAGCGAGGAGACGAGCTTTTCGCCCTTTTCGCCCACGATGGTGTCGACCTGGCCGATGCGGCTGTCGAGAATGACAGAGATTTCGTCGACCCGCGCGTTGAGCTGGGCCAGAGTATCGGTTCCGGCCCGGGTCAGGATGTCGCGCGTCCGCTCGGTCGATTCCTCAAGCGCGCCATCCAGCCGCAGGCTCATGGATTCGATCTGGCTCTGGAGGGCGTTGGACTGGATCGAGAAGGTCTCATCGAGCCGATTGGTGATCCGGCTCAGGGTTGCCTCTGCCTCTTCGGCGCGGCTGGCGATCCCGTTGGAGACCGTTTCGCCCAGAGCCGTAAAGCTGGTCCCGAGAGCTTCGGAACGGCGCGAGAAATCCACAAGGATGGATTCGGTCGATCCCTTGAGGACGTCGCCGATGGTGGCCGATTTTTCTTCAATGGCCGCCGAAAACGAGATCGTGTGAGAATCGAGGGAATTGACCAGCGTGTTGATGCGTGTGTCGACCATCTCGGTGACTTCGCTGGCCCGCTGATCCAGCGCTTCGGTCAAGGCATCGGTACGACGCCCGAAGGCGGACTCGATGTTTTCCACGCCCATGCCCAGCGCGTCGGCGAGCGCTTCGGCACGGCCCTCGAATGCAGCCCGAACCTCGGCAACGCCGGTTCCCAGGGCATCGGCGAGTGCATCGGCACGACCGGCAAACGCAGCCTGTACGTCCTCGACGCCGGTGCCAAGAACCTTTGCAATCGCCTCCGCACGGCCCTCGAAGGCGGTTTCGATGCGCCCGACGCCGGCGCCCAGAGCGTCTTCGAGAATTTGGTTGCGGCTATCGAGCGCGTTGGTGAGATCGGCCGTTCTGGTGTCGAACAGGGTGTTGAGCGCGCCCGTCGTGTCGCTGAGCGCGGTTTCCACCATGTTTGAATGCCCTTCGAGCGCGATCTGGACGCTCGAGGCACTTGAGGTGAGTACGGTGTCGAGACGGTCGGTCGAGGTGTCGATTGCGCTGGCCAGCGCCTCGGCCCTGTCGGTCAGCGTGCCGTCGAGGCGGCCGGCGCTGTCGTCGAGCGCCATGATCAGATCGGCGGTGCGGCCCTCGATGGTTTCGGCAAAGCTCTGCGAGCGGCGCTCGAAGGTGGTTTCGATTGTCGTTCCAGCCGTTTCGATCGATTCCGTCATCGCCGTTGCGCGATCGGAAAGCGCCTGGGTGATTTCGCCGCCGGTGGTCTTGAGGCGGTCGGTGATCGAGGTGCCGATCTCGTTGAGATCGGTTGTTACATTGCCGTGCACGGCCGCGATGGCCTCGCGCATGCGCTCGGAATTGGTGACGACGGCGTCGCGCTGGCTGGCCAGTTCCTCGATCAACTGGCGCATGCGCGTCTCGTTGTCGGAATAGGTGCGCTCAAGGGCGGTCACTTCGTTGTGGACCATCACTTCGAGCTCTCCGGCGCGCGAGAGGGCGCGTTCAAGCCCGTCGCCGATGGCGTTGACCTCGCGGCGCACGGCCTGGCCGACGGTTGCGATCTTATGGGCGGCGGCCGATTCGGGCTCGGTCAGGCGCATGGCGGCCTGGGTCATCGAAGCGGCGGCGAGGCGCAGATCCTGGGCGCGGCGCACAAGGAAAGCAATGGAAATCATTGCCAGAATGGGGAGCGCGATAATCGCGGCGAGGGCTGCAAAATCAAGGCTCTGGACGAATTCGGCGACCGAAAGCCCTTCGGTGAAACGCGGGCCATAGCGGAGCGCGGCGATCAGGCCGACGCCGACCAGCCAGAGCAGGGACGCGGTTATGGCAAACCAGATCGGCGCGTTCGAGGCGCGCGACTGGAGGGCGTAAAGAGCGGATGCGGCGGTGGAGCGGTCGTCATTGGCGACCGAGGACGCCTGGGCGGCGATCTTGTCGGCGGCACGCAGGCGTTCGGTGTTGGTGGGGGCCTCGCGGCGCTGTTCGCGCTTGGGCTCGCGGTTTGCCGGCTGGCTTTCTATCTTGCGGGCGGGCTTGTCATCCATCGAGAAGACCGAGTCCTTGAGTGCGTTTTCGACAGCTGAAAACGCAAGCGCTGCCGGATCGTCCTTGGGTGGGGTCGACTTGTTCGCCATACTCTAAATACTCTTTACTCATGCGCCGCAAATTTTAGAAAAACGGCTTTTTCGACAATACCTTGGCGGGGGCTAGCCGCTTCGGATCCATCGCCGGCCGGGATACGGAACGCGCGGAAAAATGCCCCGCAGTGATCCCAACAGCCAATTCTCTATCGTGAGTTATACACGGTTTGGGGCCATTGCTGAAATCTTTATTAAAAGACCGTTAACGACTTTTTTCGTGTACCCACCAGGGCTGAAAATATAGCAGATATCAGAGATTAAGGGTCTTTTTATCCAATCAAGGTTAAGCTGTCGGTAGTGATTGTGACGATTGCGTGATGGTGGGAAAGATGATGCAGCCGCGGGTGGGGGTGAGCCTCGATTCATTGAAAGTGGACAGGACCAACCGGCCGATCGATCTGGTGCATCTGGCGCGTCAGACGTTGGGGGACAGGGCGCTGGAATGCGAAGTGTTGCGCATGTTTGAAAAGCAGGTCGCGATCTATTTCGAGCGGGTGAGCGCTGCGACCGATCCCCATGAAATAACCCTTGGACTTCATACGCTTAAGGGTGCCGCGCAGGGCATTGGCGCCATGGTTCTGGCCTCCCAGGCGCGGGCGGCGGAAGTCGAATTTGCCCGTGACGGCAAGCTCGACGAGGAGACGCTGGCCGATCTGGGCATGGCGGTTTCCGAGGTGTGCGGATACATTTCATCGATCGTTTCGGACTGAATTTTCGCGCCAACAATGGCGCTAAAATCCATGGACTTGTGCGTTCGGTAGCCCCACATTTGCGTTTATTGATGCGCTTGTGTGTGCGGGATGGTTTTCCTATATCCGGGGCACCTCACAGATTTATCCCCGGAGCCCTTTTCCATGCCTATGATCACGTTCGTTGAACCCGATGGCGCGCGCCGCGAAGTCGAAGCGGAAAATGGTGCGACACTGATGGAGACGGCGATCCGCAACGGGGTGCGCGGCATCGTGGCCGAGTGCGGCGGGGCGTGTACCTGCGCGACGTGCCATGTGTATGTGGAAGAGGAATGGTATGGGGTGACGGGCGGCCCCTCCTCGATGGAAGAGGACATGCTCGATTTCGCTTTCGACGTCAAAGACACCAGCCGGCTTTCATGCCAGATCAAGATCCGCGACGACCTCGATGGGCTGGTCGTGAACGTGCCGAGCCGCCAAGGGTAGGATCGGCGACGGTCTATCAGGAGTGTTCTCCGCCCTCTGCCCCGGCGAAAGCCGGGGTCCAGCAGCATCAACTACGAAATCACCGCCTGATGTCGCTCCCGTGGGCCCCGGCTTTCGCCGGGGAAGCGAAGGGAGCTAAACCCGCGCGTTCGAATGCAAAAGGCCCCGCCGAAGCGGGGCCTTGTTTTTTTGCAAAGGGATCAGTTCAGTTCGAACCTGTCGAACAGTTCGACTTCGCCTTGCGGGTCGGTGGTGTCGAAGACGTAGGAGCTGACGGTCGTCCCGTCGGGGCCGGTTTCGAGGACCGAGAACGCGGTCAGCTCGTTGCTGGCGATGCAGGGGAGGTCTTCGCCTGAGGATGCATTGGTCATTGGCGAAAACTCGGTGGGCATGACCGGTTCGTAGCCGTGCGGATCGCCGGTGACGGCGTAGTCGGCCGGATCGTAATCGAAACCGGAGGGGGCGTTGCCGCGGGCCTGGTGGCCTTCGACGTAGCAACCATAGTTGTTGCCGACATTGGAGGTCTCGAGGATGTTCATACCGGCCGGGTTCACGAAGCGATACCAGACATGGGAATGGCCGGTGTGGACGAACTGCACGCCGGCGTCCGAACGGAGCGGTTCGACGTGGTTGACGAACATATCGGCATCGACCGGATAGTCGTAACGCACGCCGGTCAAACGGCCAGCCTCGTCATAGTCGAGGATCTGTTCGGGGTTCGCGTAAGCGGGGATGGAATTGTCGCCCATGCCGTGTGACGGGTGGTGCATGAGCGCGAGCTTGACCGGAGCCGACTTGAATTGCTCGCTTTCGAGCACGGAAACCAGCCAGTCATACTGCTCGGAGCCTTCGGCCATATCCTCGAAGATGAATTCGCCCCATCCCCAATTGTCGGGGGTGTCGAGGTCGGCTGCCGCCTCGCGGTATTTGCCGCGAACGCCTTCATCCTGCGAGGGGGACCGCCAGATGCGGGTGCCGTAAAGCCCGATCATGAACACATCGCCGTAGCGGATGGCGTAATAGGTCTCTTCGCCCGGGCCGTCCGCGGGGAGGGTGAAGATTTCCTCATAGGTGGTGGTGTTGAACGAATTGTCGGCGATCCACTGTTCGCGGATTTGCGCGTCGCCCGAGGGGTTGTAGAGGTCGGCATTGGCTTCATAGAGCGCTTCGGCAACGGCGCGGGGACGCGGGTCGTTGAACTGGCTGCCCAGCGTGGTGGCGGGGTTGTAGCGGCCCATCACTTCGTGGTTGCCGATGACCGGGAACAGCGGGGCGTTCTGGATGATTTCGCCGCCGTGATAGGTGGTCGTCGTGTCGAACGTGATATCGCCCTCGGTGCGCGACTGGGCCAGCGCATAGGCGGCGTGGCCCTGAAGACCGGGGAAGAAGGCAAAGCCGCGATTGTCGTCGAACCATTCCGAAGCGCGGTCGGGGATATTCTGGAGATCGCCGGAAAAGAACACGGCGTCGAGTTCGCCGACATTTTCGGCGATCTTTTGCATGTTGGTCGGGGTCATCGGCTTGAGCTGATGATCGGAGGTCAAAAGGATGCGCAGGGGCTGCCCTTCGGCGGGAAGCGGGGCGAGGGAAAATTCCCGGCTTTCGACGGTTTCGCCATTCTCGTCCGCCGAGCGCACGAAATAGGCCTCGCGCTCACCGGCCGTGAGGCCGTCCACATAGGCTTCGTGACGCCAGACGTCGCGGGCCGTGGTGGCGGAGAAGACCGAGCCGTCACCATTCTGGGTGCCGACCCAGGACTGGTTGTCCTCGGCCAGACGGCTCATCTTTATGGTTTCGGCGGCAAATTCGCGCTCGCCGACGACGACTGTGTGGTCCTCTCCTTCGAACTCGGTGAACCACACGACGTGGACGCCGTCCTGGGTGGGGAGTTGAAGGAAGGGGTCGGTCAACAAGCGCTCATCGGCCTGGCTGGCCTGGGCCATCGCGGGGATGGGGGTGCAAAGGGCGGTTGCGGCAAGAAGGCCGGCAAGGAAAAGGGTTCTGGGGGCGGGAGTCATCGCGTCCTGTCTCCTGTGGGGAACTCACAGGATGGCTCTACGATGAGGGGCTTACAGGGGTGTGACAGGGAAATGTCGGCGCGGTGACAACAGCGCACAAAAAGAAAGGCCCCCTCACCGGACCTTGCTTTGCAAGCTCCGACCTCGCCCCCCAAGGGAGAGGTACGAACCCGCGAGCGCGGGGATATACCTCTCCTTTGGGGAAATGGGCGCGGAGCGGTGGGTGAGGGAGGCTTTTGGTTATTCTCCAGCGCGCGAGTCGTGTTTTTCGCGTCGGGAGCGAGAGGGAAATTTATTCGCGCATTGCGACCTTGGCCGCGCGCGGTGTTCCAAGGGCTTCCTGCCCAGGGAAATAAGTCTCCGAACGCCGTTGTTGCGCTTGCTGGATGGGCCGGAAACCCCTAATTTTGCGCATGTTTGGCTGTGCGTGTGTCCTCCCGATGCCGCCGCCAGTTCCAAAAACTGAACCGATCTCGTTTACGGCCAGGAGACCCTCACCCGTGGCACGGCTTAACACATTCCCGGTTTCGGTCGCAGTCAAAGGGCGGCGCATCGTCATTGTGGGCGGCGACGAGGAAGCACTGGCCAAGGCGCGGCTGGCGGCCAAGACCAGCGCGGAAGTGGTTCTGTTCGCCCACGAATTCGAGGCCGATTTTTCAGGGCTGGACGTGACGCTGGTTGCGCGGTCGGTCGAGCCGGACGATTTTGCCAATGCGGCGCTGGCCTTTGTGGCCGACCATGGGCCGGAGGGCGCGTGGGCTTTGAAGCTGGCGCGCGAGGCGGGCGTGCCGGTCAACGAGGTGGACGTTCCCGAAAACTGCGATTTTTTCACCCCGGCCATTGTCGACCGGGCGCCGATTTCAATCGCCATTTCGTCCGAAGGCGATGCGCCGGTGCTGGCGCGGCTGGTGCGGGCGAAAATCGAGGCGATGCTTTCGCCGCGGCTGGGCGATATCGCGCGGCTGGCCGGATCGATGCGCGACAAGGTTGCTCGGTTGCTTTCCGATGGCGTCGCGCGGCGGCGCTATTATGAGGCGCTGGTCACGGCGCCCGATATCGAAGGTGCACTTGCGGCCGGGCAGGGCGAGGCGCGAGCCGATGCGCTGCTTGCCGAACATGCCGGTGCGGCATCGGGCACTGGTTTGGTGTGGCTGATCGGGGCCGGGCCGGGGGCGGAGGATCTGCTAACGCTGCGCGCCCAACGCCTGTTGCAGGAAGCGGACGTTATCGTTCACGACCAGTTGGTGCCC
>PBNW01000006.1 GCA_002723255.1 Pelagibacterium sp.
GGCTGGACTGCCGCGGGCCGCTGACCTGGTGTCCACCCAGCGCCAGCGCCTCGATATGGCAACGGCAAGATTGAGCTCTGGCTTGCGTGCCGCTCAGCACACCAAGGCCATGGATCACCAGCGCGTTGCTGGGCGGCTGGGCATCGGTCTGCTGCGCCAGAGGCTCGATGCCGCCGCCAATCGGCTGCAAACCGCGAGCACGCGCGGGCGCCATGGCTTGCAGACAAGGGCAGGGCGTGCGCGGGTGGCGTTTTCGCCCATCGCCAGCCGTTTGCGCCCGGGTCTTTTGACGACACTGATCGCTCAGGGACGCCGCCATCTCGATGCAATCTCCAACCGCATGGATCCCGCCTTCATCCGCATCGCAGAGACCCGAAGGGCCAGGCTCGACGGGCTGTCTAAGTTGCTGTCGTCGGTCAGCTATCATCAGGTGCTGGCCCGGGGGTTCGCTCTCGTCACCGATGCCGGCGGCAATCTCGTGCGTGCGTCCGATGACGTCAAACCCGGTGATGCACTGACAATTGACGTGGCGCAGGGCTCGATTGCTGCAACCGTTTCCGGTGCGCCCCCGATTCCGCGCAGGAAGCCGCGCTCGGAAGGCGGCGGTGGCGAACAGGAAAGTCTGTTTTGACCGCCATCCCAAAGCCCGCTAAACAAGGCGCAGAGGAAAGCCGCTCATGAATATTCTCGATTCCGGTTTTGCGCCGTCCGAAGCCAAGATACGCTATCTCGATGCCGACTATGTCGTCGTCAAGCCGGGCACCTTCGTGCGCTGCGCGATCACCAACGCGCCCATCCCTATCGAGGATCTGGCCTATTGGAGTGTGGACAGGCAGGAGGCTTACGCCGACGCACAGGCGGCCTTTACGGCCTACCAACGGTCCATCGGCGAGAAATAGCGCGCTTTCAGCTGGGTTGGGCCGGATCCAGCAGCTTGTGCATGTGCACGATGAAATAGCGCATCTCGGCATTATCCACGGTCATCTGCGCCTTCTGTTTCCAGACCGCATAGGCCGAAGCATAATTGGGATAGACACCCACGATATCGACTTCATCGAGATTTTTGAACTCGACGCCCTCCAGAGCGGACATCTCTCCGCCGATGACGAGGTGGAGCAATTGTTTGGCCGGTGCTTCGCTCATGCCTTAAGCCTGTGGTTCTGGATTGTCGGAATCGGGTTGCGGGCAGCCATAAACGACGCGCAAGGCATCGCACAAGGGCGATAATAGTGAAATGTCGGCCGTCGCGGCAAGCGCCGCGTGGCGCGTATCGGCGCCGTTGTAGCGCGGGGTGCCCAGACAGACGTCCTCAAACCGCGCGCCTGCTTCCGAAAGGATGATGTCGGCGCCCGCGATATCCCAATCCTGGGCGCCGCGCCGTGCAACCGCCGCATCGAGTTTGCCGGCGGCCACTTGCACCAGCCGGTAGGCAAGAGAAGGATAGGCTGGGCCTTTTGTATAGCTCAGCCCGAGGGCGGCGAGTTCGTGATGCACGGCGGCCGGTGCCGGAATGAGGGGAGATTCCGAACGCGCGTGCTCGGCTTGCAGTGGCACGTCGTTGCACGTCGCCCCCAGGCCCAGCCCGCCCACATACATCTCATCGCGCGCCGGCGCATAGACGACACCGGCGACTGCGACTCCGTCTTCGACAACGGCCAGCGAAATCGTCCAGCTGTCTTCCCCGCGTATATATCCGCGCGTCCCGTCGATGGGATCGACGATGAAAATGCGCCGATGTTCGAGGCGAGCAGGGGAGTCTGCGGTTTCCTCGCTAAGCCACCCGTAATCGGGGCGCGCGGCCCGCAGGGCGCCGGACAGAAAATTGTCGACCGCGATATCGGCTTCCGAAACGGGAGATGTGATATTTTTTGTCCAGGTTCGCATGTCGGTTCTGAAAAAACCGAGCGCGATGATCCCCGCATGGACCGCTGCCGATTTAAGCAGCTTGATATCGTCTTTAATGCCCTGGGGGACAGTGGTGGGCATGCCCACTCCCAAACCGATCAATGTCACGCGCCCTCCGCTGGCGCGGGCGGCACTTTACGCCCTTGTTAGGCTGATAATCGGGTGCGCGCAAGCGGTGCGGTTAATCGCTTCTTACACAGGGTGAGATTCCGCTAACCCATTTTCACACAAGAGAAACTTAACCCCGTTTTTTAAGCCGATGATGAGAGCGCCGCGCTAGATTGGCTCCAACGAAAAGAGAGCACCAAAACAAAAAGCTCTCGGAAGTTGACAGGAAGGCTCACAATGGTTTTCGGCATGATCGTCGATGGGTTTCCATCGACTCTTTTGCAAGGCGCGGTCTATCCGCGGCATCGGGTTCATAACGCGGCCAATGATAATGGCCGGCGCGACGACATGATGACCGTGACCGTGCGGCGCAAACTCGACAAGAGTGGCGTCACGGTCAAGATCAAGGTTCCCGTTGCCGAATATGTCGGCGTTGCCGTCTCCACCCGGATCACCGACGAGGGCAATCTCTCGAGCGCAATTGAACTGATCCATTCAAATGACGACCTCAATTACCGGGTCTTTGAGGAAGAAGGCAATTCCAACGTCGTGGCCGAATGGCAGAACTGGGGCCGCAAACTGCGGCTGCCCCTCTACATCCGCTCTGGCGATGGTGCGCTTGTTGCCTACTCCCAGCAGATCGACGGCGTCATAGTTGGCAATTCAAACGGCCGACGCATGCTCTCGGCAGAAGCCGAACGTCGCACTCGTTTCGCCCGCCGTCGCAAGCCCGGTGAAAAGCAGGCCTGATCGTACTCCCTGCGACCTCTGAAAGCAGATACCGCCCCGCCACTGGCGGGGCGTTTGCATTTGGTGCCTAGAATAGCCCCTCAATAACGAATGCCGCTGTCAGAGCAGCGCCCAGCCAATGGTTGGATTTAAACAGCATCAGGCTGCGCGCGCCATTGGTGCGCTGGATGGTCGCCACCTGCCAGGCCAGCATAGCCACTGTCAAAAGGAAAAGGACGAAGAACACAAGTCCAGCGCCCACCATCAGTGCCGCAACGCTCCATAGGACCGCTGCCAATGCATAAAATGCCGCAACGAACGGCTTGACGTCAGAACCGACCAGCCGTGCAGTCGATTTCACCCCGATTAGCGCATCGTCTTCGACATCCTGCAGCGCATAGATGGTGTCGTATCCGATGGTCCAGGCGATGCATCCCAGATAGAGACCCAGCGCGGGCCAGGCCAGAGCCCCCGTTTCCGTGGCCCAGCCCAGAAGCGCGCCCCACGAAAAGGCCAGCCCGAGAAAAAGCTGTGGCCAGTACGTGACACGCTTCATGAACGGATAGATCGCCACCAGCACCAGCGAGGCGATACCGAGGAGAATGGCAAATCCATTGAACTGGACCAGCACCGCAAGCCCGACCAGCGATTGCGCCACCAGCCAGATTGCCGCCTGCTTCACGCTGACCTGCCCGGACGGAATGGGCCGTGACCGCGTTCGGGCCACCTTGTCGTCGATGTCCCGATCGACAATGTCGTTGAACGTGCAACCGGCACCGCGCATGGCAATGGCGCCGATGAAAAACAGGACCAGATGCCACCAGTTGAAAGCGCTGTCTGTGGCGACACTGACCAGTCCCAAGGCGTAGGCGCATGGCCAGAACAGAAGCTGGTAGCCTATCGGTCGGTCGAGCCGCGACATGCGCAGATAGGGCTTGGCGTAGGCTGGTGCATAACGGTCGACCCAATTGCCTTTCGGAGCATCGGCGACAGAGCCCGGAGTGTTCTCGTGCATGGATAGCCTTTTGTGCCGCATCATTGTCTGGCAAAAAGGCTCTAACCGCTCACAAGCTCAAGTCAACCGCCCCATGCCGCGTACCCATAAGACCCTGCCGCGCCTCTATGTCGAAACCCCGCTGTCGAACGGCGCCGAAATTGACCTCGACAAAGACCAGACCAACCATCTGGTGAACGTCTTGCGCAGGGCCCCGGGAGACAATTGCATTGTCTTCAATGGTCAGGACGGCGCCTTTCTTGCCGAGATCGTGCAAGTCGCCAAGAAACTGGTGTCGCTGCGTCTGATCGAGCGAAGCGCCCAACAAACTCCGGCCAACGATCTCTGGTTCGGTTTTGCACCGATCAAGCGTCTCGACTACGAGATCCAGAAGGCAACCGAGATGGGCGCCGGCAAGCTCCAGCCGGTCATCACCCGCTATGTGCAAAATGCCCGCCTGAACCCCGATAAGCTCAAAGCCCATGCCATTGAGGCGGCTCAGCAATGCGAGGTGCTCAGCGTACCCGAGATTTCGCCCGAGATCAGTTTCGACAAACTTCTGGCCAGTTGGCGCGATATCCATGCCGACCGCATTTTGATCTTTTGCGATGAGGCGGCCGCTTCGGCTTCCCCGGTCGAAACGCTCAACCGGCTAAAAGGGAGGCGATTAGGGCTATTGATCGGCCCGGAGGGCGGATTTTCCGAGGAGGAGCGCGAAACATTGCTTGAACGCGATTTTGTGGTGCCGATCAGCCTGGGACCGAGAATCCTGCGCGCCGACACGGCGGTGGTGGCCGCGCTGGCCCTGATTCAGGCCGTAGCCGGTGACTGGTAGATTTATCGTAAGATGACGATAAAGGGTATTGATCTGAAATCAGCGCCCGCTATTGTCGCCGCACTGGCATGGGACCATGCCCTTATTTCTTGAGGTATTCTATGGCCGACACGCCTTCGCCCACGATCGAATCCAAAAGCCAGTTGATCGAGGCGATTTCGCGCGGCAACAAGCCAAAGTCCGATTGGCGGATCGGAACCGAGCACGAGAAATTCACTTTCTATCGCGACGACCATCGGCCCGTCCCCTATGAGGGCGAGCGTGGCATCGGAGCGCTGCTCGACAAGGTGCAGGCTGAAACCGCATGGCTTCCCTATTATGATCGCGACAAGGTAATCGGCCTCAACAACCCCTTGGGTGGCGGCGCGATTTCGCTCGAACCTGGCGGGCAATTCGAGCTTTCCGGTGCGCCGTTGGAAACCATCCACCAGACTTGCACCGAGGCCAATGAGCACCTGAAACTCTTACGCAAATTCACCGATCCGATGGGCATCGACTTCCTCGGTCTTGGCGTAACGCCCACATGGACGCTCGATGAAATACCCGTCATGCCCAAGAGCCGGTATGGCATCATGAAACCCTATATGGAAAAGGTCGGCACGCTCGGCACCTCCATGATGTTCCGCTCGGCCACCGTGCAGGTCAACCTCGATTTCGCGTCCGAGGCGGACATGGTGAGGAAGATGCGGGTTAGCCTGGCGCTGCAGCCTTTGGCGACTGCGCTGTTTGCCAATTCGCCATTCCTTGAGGGCAAACCGAACGGCCTTCTCTCATTCCGCTCCCATATCTGGCTCAACACCGACAAGGATCGTACCGGCATGATGCCGTTTGCGTTCGAGGACGGCATGAGCTTTGAGCGCTATGTCGATTATGCGCTCGATGTGCCGATGTATTTCGTCATCCGTAAGGGCGAATACGTCAATTGCGCCGGCGAAAGTTTCCGCGCCTTCCTTGATGGCAAGCTCCCGCAATTGCCGGGTGAACTTCCAACCATCAAGGATTGGGAAGACCATCTGTCCACTCTTTTTCCCGAAGTGCGCATGAAACAGTTCCTCGAAATGCGCGGCGCCGATGGGGCGCCCTGGCAGGGCATATGTGCGCTTCCCGCCTTTTGGGTCGGGCTGCTCCACGATCAGACTGCACTCGATGCGGCCTGGGATCTGGTCAGGGACTGGACCGACGAGGAGCGCCAGAGGCTGCGCGACGAGGTCCCGCGTCTGGGGCTCAAGACGCCGTTCCGAAATGGTACCCTGTTCGATATCGCCAAACAGGCGTTGGCGATTGCGCGATCCGGGCTCAAGGCCCGTAACAAACTCAATTGGGAAGGGGCCGACGAAACCGTGTTCCTCAAGCCCCTCGATTACACGATCGAGACCGGCAAGACGCCTGCAGAGCGCCTCTTGGACCTCTATCGCGGCGAGTGGAACGGCGATATCAGTCGTGCCTTTTCCGACTACGGCATGGCCCGCCACGCCGCCTGAACTACTTTGTCTGCGCTTTGAACACCCGTGCGCCAAACCAGGCGCCGATCAGAACGAAAATCAGCGCGATGGCAAAACCGAGCAACGTTTCCGGGGCAAGGATTTCGCCGCGATAGACGGCGCGCAGTCCATCGACGACATGTTTGATCGGGTTGAAATCGGACGCGATCTGCAACCAGCCCGGCGCCAGCGTCATGGGCAGCAAGATGCCCGAGAGCAGCAGGATGGGCAGCGCAAACATGTTGATGAGTGGGGCAAAGGCATTCTCGCTTTTGAGCGAGAGCGCCGCTCCATAAGAGATGGCTGAAAACGCGGCGCCCAGAAGTCCCACCAGCATAAGCCCCAGGATGATGACCTCAAGCGGCGCGCGCAAGCCCATCAGCGTCGCGGCAGCCACCAGAATGGCGCCCTGCACCATGACCATAAGCGTATCGTGCAGTACGCGCCCGCCGATCAATGACCACCGGCTTGCCGGAGTGACGAGCATCCGGTCGATGACCCCGGACCGCCATTCGGCAATGATTCCGAAGCCCACGAACGAAGCACCGAAAATGCCGAGTTGGACCAGCAATCCCGGTACGAAAACAGCCCAGGCGTCACCTGGCGGAAAGCCCGGCGTTGCCGCAACCTGCTCGAGCAAGGGCCCGAACAGGGTGAGATAGAGAATCGGCTGAAGAATGGAAATGGCCATCCATGTCGGGTTGGCCAGCGACAGGCGAAGCTGGCGTTGGAAGACGACAAGGGTCTCGTTTAAATAGCGCATTGCCGCGGTCTCCCTTATGCCGCTTCGCGCAGCGAGCGCCCGGTGAGGGTCAGAAATACATCGTCGAGGGTAGGGCGCTTGAGTTCCACGCCGATGATCTCGACGCCCTTGCGGTCGAGTTCACGCAAGAGGCGCGGTAATACCGAACCGCCCTCGGGCACATGCAGGCTGACCGTGCACCCTTCGATGGTCGGAGTGTCGGCCCCTTCAAGCTGTGCGGCCAGTTCGGCCGCGACGGCAACGTGGGTCTCTTCGGTCACTGTTATGCTCACCATGTCGCCGGAAATCTTCTTCTTGAGCTCGGCCTGCGTGCCTTCGGCGACGATTTCGCCGTGATCCATGACGAGGATGCGGTCACAGAGCTGGTCGTCCTCGTCCATATAATGGGTGGTGATAAACACGGTGGTGCCCATCTCGTCGCGCAATTTGCTGATGTGGCCCCACAAATTGGCGCGACTCTGCGGGTCCAGTCCGGTAGAGGGTTCGTCTAGAAACACAAGCATCGGCTCGTTGATCAGGCCCATGACGATATCGAGTCGCCGCCGCTGCCCGCCTGAAAGCGCGTTGCATTTGCGATCCCAGATACCTTCGAGGTCGAGGGCCTTGAGCAGCGCCTTGCCCCGTTCGACCGCCGTTTTCCTGTCGATGCCGTAGAGCCGCGCATGGTCGACGATCTCGTTGCCCGCCAATGCGTCGCCCAGCGTGCTGCCTGACTGCGAAACATAACCGATACGCCGCCGCACGCCTTCGGAATCGGCGCGCAGATCGCAACCGGCAACGGTGCCCGATCCGTCCGTGGGTTCGAGTAGCGTGCACAACATCTTGAGCGTTGTTGTCTTGCCGGCGCCATTTGGCCCGAGAAAACCGACAATCTCGCCCCGCTTGACCGTAAGATCGACGCCGCGAACTGCGTTGATTTCCGATTTCCCTGTCTTGTAAACCCGCTTCAGCCCGTATGCTGAAATCATCGTCTCCGGAAACTCTGTCGTCATTTTCGGCTGGCCCATGGAGATAACTTGATATATAATTATCTTAGCGATCAAGATAATGGAGTGTCAAGCCGGATGTCGATTGGCGGGCGCCTCTCTCAGGCCGTGCGATTGGACCAGGTGGCCAATGCGCGCTTCGATGAAGTCATGAACCGGTTCCTCGGCATCAACCGGACCGACGGACGCTGCCTCGATTTGATCGACCAGAACCAGCGAATGACGGCCGGTCAACTGGCCGAGCAGGCGGGCCTGACCACGGGGGCCGTGACGGCCCTCATCGACCGTCTGGAAACGGCCGGATATATTGTGCGCAAGCGCGACGAAGCCGACCGGCGCAAGATCTGGGTCGAGCTGACGCCGTTCACCAGAACGATTGTCGCGCGGATATTCGGGCAGTTCGCAGAGATTGGCGCCCTGATGACCTCGGGATTTTCCGAGGCCGAGCTTGAGGCGGTTTTGCGCTACCTGACCATTAGCGCCGCAGTAAACAACGAGCGCGCCCGCCTGCTCGAACTCCACCTGCCGGCCGCCAATGCCGCTCCGGAGGATCGACTGGTGGAAGCCCGCGCCTTCGAGCGTGACACAAGGGCAATGACGGCCACTATTCGCGCTGCGCGGCACAAGGGAATCGATGTATCCCCGGACCTGTTCGAGGACTGATCGGCTACTCGGCGGCCGATGGTTCGGCTGTCGCTTCGTCGCGTGCGTAAAAAGAGCCGGGAAGGTTTCCCATGCTTTCCACGATATGGGTCGCCAGGGCGTCGTAAATTCCGCCATAGGCATGGGATGCACGCAACAGAGCGATTTGCGCCTCGTTGAGGCGCGGCAGGCCCTGTTCCTGTGAAATCACTCGCATCCCCGGCTGCAATGCACTTTCGGGCAGAAATCCGACAGCGAGATCCGAGAGGACCGCCGACGAAATCGCCGTGGCGTTAGAGGAGGTATAGGCAATGCGGAAATCGCGGTTGATGCGGTTGAGCGCCTCGACCGCATCGGCCCGCCATGTGCAGTAGGACGGACCGCACGCCAGAGGCAGGGGATCGGACGCCAGCGCGCGGCCGCCATGGCTTGCCACCCAGTACATCTTTTCAGTCCGGAACAATTCGCCGAATTCATGCATGGTCCCTTGCGTGAAAACGATGATGTCGTACCGGCCCGACCGCATACCGGCCAAAAGCTCCTCGGAGGGCTGGCAGCGCACGTCGACGGTAATGCGCGGATGGGTGCGCTGAAAGCTCGACAGGATCACCGGCAAGAGCTTGACCGCATAATCGTCAGGCACGCCAAAGCGGATATTACCCACCAGATCGTCCTTGGAGAACATGTCGACGATCTCGGCGTTGATCTTGAGCATGCGACGGGCGCGGGCATAAAGCGCCTCGCCCTCCGTGGTCAGCGAAACCTTGCGTCCGTCGCGCAGAAACAAGGGCTGTCCCAGCCGCTCTTCGAGCCGCTTGATCTGCATCGAAACCGCCGATTGCGTCTTGTATACCCGCCGCGCGGCCTCGGTGAAGCTGCCGCAATCGGCAATGGCGCAGAAGGTCTGCAACTGGTCCAGATCGAGGGGGCTGGCCATCGCCAAATCCATCACAAAAATTGATCGTGAGAATGAAATCTATTTGTTTGAATAATGGAGGGCAAGCCCCTATCTACCGGTCAGACACAAGCCTCCCATTAAACTCTATCAAAACGATAGAGTGGATGGGGTGATGGAGTAAGATCATGGCCCTGTTCAATTTTAAATCCCGCGCCGGTGCCGGTATGCGCCGTTCGACGCTGCGCTCGATGATGCAGATGGATGCATCGCTGCTCAGCGACATGGGTTTGACCCGTTACGATATCGCAGAAGCAATGCGCCATGGCGGTGCTGCCGCCGGCCAGCTTCTCGATGCGCGCCGCAACGCGCGCGCAGCCCAATGGCTTCAGTGACCCCTTGCTGAAGTCCTGATCGGGCTCTTGGCTTGGCGTATTTTGCCGGTACGTCTGGCCGTCCAAAGAGAGCCCGACCGAAACAGGGTCGATTTTGCCTATGACCTTGTTTCCTAGCCCCAGCCGGACCGCTTGCGGTCCGGCTTTTTTGTGTCCGGACGTCAGGGCAGGGCGGCAAAGCCCTCGTCGAATCCATTGAGCGAAACGGGAATGCCGATTCCTTCTTCGGGTGTGCGGAACACGATGAAAATGGCATTCTCGCCGTCTGAGAGCTGGCTCATCAACTCGTCATCCATGACCACTTCGGCAACGCAGCCATTGGGCAGGCAGCGAACGAACGCGACGCGGCCCAGATCCTCGCCGTCTATGTTGAGCCCGAGCCCGTTCGGCAAAAGTACGCCCAGCGGTGCCAGGACGCGTAACAGCCGTGCTTCCTGATCGGCCGTCTTGAGCACGATCACCGAAAGCGCGACATTGGGCTGATCTTCGGCTGTAACGTTCTGGATCAGCGCGCATTGTTCCTCGGTCGCCCCGGGCACCAGGTCGCAGGTCATCTGCCAATCTCCATGCTGGGAGCGGACAGCGCCCTGCGCGGCTGCCGGGCCGGCGAGGCAAAGGGAGGCCACAATGGCGGCAAGTGGTGCGAGATGGCGCATGAAAGCTATTGTCTCCTGGCAGTTCCCGGCAAGCGGGCGGTTGTTGTGATGTGTCGGGCAGCAGGGCGGTTCTTGTCAACACGAGCGGGCCAAACCGGGCACAAATCCCACAACTGGGGCACCCATAAGGCGCCATTGGCGCAATTTGACGCACGAAATGTGACCTCCAGTCCAATTGCCTTGGTCAAAAACATGTGGTTTAGCTGCCACGAGAAAAATCGGGCACCCCAGTATGAGTCGGGAGCGTGCGGCGTTTGCCACGCGGAGCGGACATGCTAGGGAGCGCAATAACAAAAATTACGTTCAGGAGAAGTCCAGGTGACAGGATTTTCTTTCCGTCTGGTCAGAGCCTCACTCGCCGCGCTGTTTTTTGCGCTGATCCCGGCAATTGCCTCGGCTCAGCAGGTCGGTCATGCCGTTCCAGGTCAGATCGGCTTTCAGCCCGCGGTTACCCCGATCATGGATTCGATTATCGCGTTCCATGACAACCTCTTGATGTGGATCATCACCGCGATCGTGCTGCTCGTTCTGGTGCTGCTGATCGTTGTGATCGTGCGCTTCAACCAGCGCACCAATCCAACCCCATCGAAGGTGACGCACAATACGCTCATCGAGATCGTCTGGACCGTGGTTCCGGTTCTGGTTCTCTTTGTGATCGCCATTCCCTCATTTGGCGTTCTGGCCGATCAGCAGACCATTCCGGATGGCGAGCGTACCTATCTCGGGTCGCAGATTTTCGGCGGCGACGTCGAAGTCCCCGAGCCGTCCCTCACCATCAAGGCGACCGGCTACCAGTGGTACTGGGGATATGAGTATATGGACGAGGGCGTCGACTTCGTTTCGATCATGCTCGATGAAGAGCAGCGCGAAGCCAACAAGCCCGACCAGCCACGCCTTCTGGCCGTCGACAACGAACTGGTTGTTCCCGTCAACACCACGGTCCGCGTGCTCGTCACCGCCGCTGACGTGCTGCACGCCTTTGCCGTCCCGTCCTTCGGCATCAAGGTCGACGCGGTCACCAGCCGCAACAACGAAACCTGGTTCTATGCCCGTGAAACCGGTATTTACTATGGCCAGTGCTCTGAACTTTGCGGCAAGGATCACTCGTTCATGCCCATCGCGGTACGCGTCGTCGAGCAGGACCAGTTCGATACATGGTTGGCGGCTGCGGAAGAAGGCAGCCTGGCCGACGCCAACACTGCGCTGATGGCGTCGATCCAGTAAGCGGCAAGAGAATTAGAAGGTAAGAACATGGCACACGCTGAAGCAGCTCATTCCGATGCCGCACACGGAGCTCCCGCCGGTTGGAAGCGGTGGGTCTATTCGACCAACCATAAAGACATCGGCGTCCTCTACCTGATCTTCGCGATCGTCGCCGGCATCATCGGCGGCGGGCTTTCGGGCTTCATGCGCTGGGAGTTGGCCGAGCCGGGCATCCAGATTTTCCCCGGCCTGGCCCAGATGGTCTATGGCGTTGGCGGCGACGCCTCGATCGATGCCGGCAAGCACATGTTCAACGTGTTCACGACCGCGCACGGTCTTACCATGGTGTTCTTCATGGTGATGCCGGCCATGATCGGTGGTTTTGCCAACTATTTCGTGCCGCTCATGATTGGCGCGCCGGACATGGCGTTTCCGCGCATGAACAACATTTCGTTCTGGCTCCTGCCACCCGCCTTCCTGCTGCTCCTGATGAGCCTGTTCATGGAAGGCCCTCCGGGCGCCATGGGTGTCGGCGGTGGCTGGACGATCTATCCGCCCTTTTCGACCTCGGGTCAGCCCGGCCCGGCCATGGACTACGCGATTCTCTCGCTCCATCTGGCCGGCGCGTCCTCGATCCTTGGTGCCATCAACTTCATCACCACGATCCTGAACATGCGTGCTCCGGGCATGACTATGTTCAAGATGCCGCTTTTTGCCTGGTCGGTGCTGGTCACCGCGTTCCTGCTGCTGTTGGCCCTTCCGGTTCTTGCCGGCGCCATCACCATGCTGTTGACGGACCGCAATTTCGGCACGGCATTCTTCGATCCGGCGGGCGGTGGCGATCCGATCCTGTTCCAGCACCTGTTCTGGTTCTTCGGTCACCCTGAAGTGTATATCATGATCCTGCCGGGCTTCGGCATCATCAGCCACATCATCTCGACCTTCTCGCGCAAGCCCATCTTCGGATATCTGGGCATGGTGATGG
Source organism: Pelagibacterium sp. (assembly GCA_002723255.1). Lineage (GTDB taxonomy): Bacteria > Pseudomonadota > Alphaproteobacteria > Rhizobiales > Devosiaceae > Pelagibacterium > Pelagibacterium nitratireducens. The sequence goes on from PBNW01000006.1 coordinate 12,578, forward strand.
CCATGGTCGCGATCGGTGCGGTCGGCTTTATCGTGTGGGCGCACCACATGTACACGACTGGTATCTCGCTCAACACCCAGCGCTATTTCGTCGCTGCAACGATGATCATTGCGGTTCCCACCGGCGTGAAGATCTTCTCGTGGATCGCCACGATGTGGGGTGGCTCGATGCGGTTCACCACGCCCATGCTCTGGGCCGTGGGCTTCATCTTCCTCTTTACCGTTGGTGGTGTGACGGGCGTCGTTTTGGCCAACGCCGGCGCCGACCGCGCGCTGCACGACACCTATTATGTGGTCGCCCACTTCCACTACGTGCTCTCGCTGGGCGCCGTCTTTACCATCTTTGCGGGCTGGTACTACTGGTTCCCCAAGATGTTCGGCGTGATGTACAACGAGCTGCTGGGCAAGCTGCACTTCTGGATCATGTTCGTTGGTGTGAACCTGATCTTCTTCCCGCAGCACTTCCTGGGTCTGGCGGGTATGCCGCGCCGCTATATCGACTACCCCGACAGCTATGCGCTGTGGAACAGCGTCTCGTCCTGGGGGTATCTCGTGACGCTGGTGGCAATGGGCGTGTTCTTCTTCTCGGTATTTGAGGCCTTTGCCAGAAAGCGCAAGGCCGCCGACAATCCCTGGGGCGAAGGCGCAACCACCCTGGAATGGACCTTGAGTTCGCCTCCGCCATTCCACCAGTTCGAGACCCTGCCGCGCTTCAAGTAAGCCCGGCGAAAGACCGAACCGAACATTGGCAACCCGGGAGACCGGGTTGCGCTTTGAATTGAACCCCGAGCCGGAACCTCACATTGGCTTACGCAGACGACAGCAACCCGACCACAACCGTCGATCTGGGCGGGCAGGTGGAAGACTATCTGGAGCTCTTAAAGCCCCGGGTGATGCAGCTTGTCGTCTTTACCGGCTTTGTGGGCATGCTGGTGGCGCCTGGTGGTATCAATCCGGTGATCGGGTTCATCGCCATATTGTGCATCGCAGTGGGGGCCGGTGCCTCGGGTGCGCTCAACATGTGGTACGATGCCGATATCGACGCCATCATGAGTCGCACGCTCAACCGCCCGATCCCTTCGGGCCGTGTCACGGGCGAAAACGCGCTGGTCTTTGGTGTCACGCTTGCCGGATTTTCCGTGGCAACGCTTGGTCTTGCCACAAACTGGCTGGCAGCCGGGCTTTTGGCGTTCACGATCTTCTTTTATGCCGTGATCTACACGATGTGGCTCAAGCGCTCGACGCCGCAGAACATTGTGATCGGCGGGGCGGCCGGCGCATTTCCGCCGATGATCGGTTGGGCGGCGGTCACGGGCAGCGTTTCCTGGGACTCACTGATTCTTTTCATGATCATCTTTTTGTGGACGCCGCCGCATTTCTGGGCGCTCGCACTCTACAAGAAGGGCGACTACGAGGCCGCCGGCATCCCGATGCTGCCCAATGTCGCGGGTGAGCGCGCCACCCAGAACCAGATCGTCATCTACACCGTCCTGCTCACGGCGATAGGGTTCGGTCCGGTCCTGACCGGCCTTGTGGGCTGGTTCTATGCCATTCCAGCCACAATTTTAGGCGTCGCGTTCTCTGTTCTGGCCGTTCGTCTGCGCTTTTCCGAAGGCGTCGAGATGAAACGGCGGGCCCGCGTCCTTTTCACCTATTCCCTGCTGTACCTGTTTGTGTTGTTCGTTGCGCTGCTGGCCGATGTGGGCCTGATCAGATGGTTTGGAGTGCTCTGATGACCGTCGAGCAGAATTTGACCGAACAACAGAGGGAAGCCTTCCTCAAGCGCCGCCGCAAGCGTTCAATCGCCATCGGCATCGTGCTGGCTGTTCTTGTCGCGATCTTTTACGCGATCACCATTGTCAATATCGGCCCTGAAGTCATGGTTCGGGAGCTCTAGACCATGGCATCGATCCATCACAATGCGGATCTGGGCGGCAACAAGAAGATGCTACGCTGGCTCGTCGGCATCCCCACGGTCATGCTCGCGCTCTCGTTTGCCTCCGTGCCGCTTTACAACATTTTCTGCAGTGTAACGGGTTATGGCGGAACCACCCAGGTGGCCGAGGAAAACGCCAAGGGCGTAATCGCTCGCGAAATGGCCGTTCGGTTCGATTCGACGATCGATCGCGGCATTCCGTTGCGCGTGGTGCCGGCCAGTGTCGAGACCAATGCGATCGGCACCATCTCCACGGTTACCTATCGCGCAACCAACCTGTCCGACGAACCGCTGCGCACGACGGCAAGCTTCAACGTGACGCCGGAAAACACGGGCATATATTTTAACAAGATCGAGTGTTTCTGCTTTACCGAGCAGGTTCTTGCGCCCAATGAAACCGTCGAGATGCCGGTGACCTATTTTATCGATCCCGACCTCGACGAAAATTCTGAATTGCGTACAATCCGCCAGATTACGCTGTCTTACACATTTCACGATTCCTAACGGGGGATAGACCCAACATGGCAGCCCATGCAAAGAACCATGACTACCATCTGGTAGATTTGAGCCCATGGCCGTTTATCGGCTCGTTTTCGGCCTTCTTCATGGCCGTCGGTGGCATCATGTGGATGCACGGTGGCGTGCCCTGGCTCTTTGCCGCAGGCCTCATTGGCGTGTTGGGCACAATGGCCTCCTGGTGGGCTGACGTCATCAAGGAAGCCAATACCGGCTACCACACCCCGGTGGTCCAGCTTCACCATCGCTACGGCATGATCCTGTTCATCGCCTCGGAAGTGATGTTCTTTGTTGCCTGGTTCTGGGCTTATTTCGAAGCTGCCTTCTACCCCGATGAAATCGCTCAGGTCGGCCGCGTTGCCTTTACCGGCGGCGTTTGGCCGCCGCAGGGCGTCGAAGTGTTCGATCCCTGGCATTTGCCGCTTTTCAATACGCTGGTTCTGCTGCTTTCGGGCACCACAGTCACCTGGGCGCACCACGCGCTGCTGGAAAATGATCGTGAGGGTCTCAAATGGGGCCTGATCCTGACCGTACTGCTCGGTGCCCTGTTCTCCACTGTCCAGGTTCTTGAATACACGCAGGCCCATTTCTCGTTCTCGGGAAACATTTATGGCGCCACCTTCTTCATGGCCACCGGTTTCCATGGCTTTCACGTGTTCATCGGAACCATCTTCCTGCTCGTCTGCCTGATCCGGGCCTATGCCGGCCAGTTCACGCCCAAGCAGCATCTCGGTTTCGAATTCGCTGCCTGGTACTGGCATTTCGTTGACGTGGTCTGGCTGTTCCTCTTTGCCTCGATCTACGTCTGGGGCTCATGGGGCGCGACCGTCGGCGGCCACTAACCTCTAAGGAAAGGCCGGGAGCGCTTGAAGCGGTCCCGGCATATCACATGGCTGAACATTCTGAGGGGCTTTCCCCACTCGCGACCGGACTTAGGGGCCGCTGTCCGCGTTGTGGCGAAGGCCATCTTTTTTCCGGCTTCCTCACAGTTGCCGAGAGCTGCGATGCCTGCGGGCTCGATTTTTCCTTCGCCGATAGCGGGGATGGTCCCGCTGTGCTCATCATGTTTCCGGTCGGCACCATCGTTATTGCAGGCTGGCTGATCACCGATGCGCTTTTCGGATGGCCGGCAGTCGCGCAATTGGCCATCTGGTTGCCCATGACCCTGATCCTGTCGCTGCTGATGCTGCGGCCCTTCAAGGGCGTGATGATAAACTTGCAATACAAGACCGGCGCTCGGCCCGGCGGTGAACTGGGCGAACGGGACGACGACTAGAGCGTGTCCAGCAAAAGTGGAAACGGTTTTGCGGTTCGGACACGCGACAAAGCAAGGGTTTAGAGCCAAGGATTTGATTCAATCAAATCCTGAACGGCTCTAGAGCGTGTCCAGCAAAAGTGGAAACGGTTTGAGCGATTCAGAGAGAAGCGAGAATGCTCAGATGGCCGATGCCAGCCAGACCCGGCCGCGTTGGGGTTTCACCCAGATCAGCTTCGTGGCGTTCATGGTCGGCCTGATGGGGCTGTTCATCGCGCTCGGAACATGGCAGGTCGAGCGCCTTGCGGAAAAGGAAGCCTTGATCGCGGCCGTCGAAACGCGCTTCGATCTTGCACCACAGCCATTCCCAGCGTCAGAGGACTGGGACGCGCTCGATCCGCAAGAGCTGGATTATGCACGGTTTGAGCTGACCGGCACCTTCGACAACTCCTATACGGTTTTGGTCTTTACCAATGTTCCCGATCCGGCAGGCCGCTATGGGGGCGTGGGCTACTGGGTAATGGCCCCCTTTTCGCTCGATGATGGTGGGATCGTCTGGATCAATCGGGGCTTCGTTCCCCAAGCTGCTGCCGCCGATTTTGCCGATGGCGGGGCCGCGCCCCAGGGGCGGGTAACTATCGAAGCGGTCGCGCGCCGGCCCGAACAGGCCAATAGCTTTACCCCTGAGCCCGATTTTGCCGAGGGACGTGAATGGGTCCGCAACCCGGAACGGCTCTCGGCTTTTCTCGATGATGCGGCCGGGCCGATAGCGCCGGTCACGCTCGACAGGGTCGCCGGTGAACCCGGCGAGTTGCCGCAGGGCGGCGAAACTCAGATTACCTTTCCCAACCGGCATCTTGAATATGCCGGCACCTGGTATCTGTTTGCCGTCATTACGCCGATCATGCTCGGCTTCTGGCTGTGGCGTCAGCGCCGGCCCAGAAATCTTGCTCATGAGGAAAAGGACAATTAGGGTGCATCCCGATGTCCAGGAGGGTGCTTCTTTAATGCAGTATGTCAGCACGCGCGGTCAGGCGCCCACACTCGGATTTTGTGACGTTGTGCTGGCCGGACTGGCGCGGGATGGCGGGCTTTATGTTCCCGCCGAATGGCCCCGATTTACCGCCGAGGAAATCCACAATTTCGGCAATCGCCCCTATCAGGATGTCGCCCTCGCCGTGATCTCCAAATTCGTGGGCGACGAAATCGATCAGGCCGATCTCAAGACCATGATCAAGTCAGCCTATGCCGGGTTCAATCATCCTTCGGTCACGCCGCTGGTCGAACTCGAACCGGGGCACTTCGTTCTCGAGCTCTGGCATGGCCCGACGCTGGCCTTCAAGGACGTCGCGATGCAATTTCTGGCGCGGGTGATCGATCACATCCTCGGCCAGCGCGGCGAGCGGGCGACCATTGTTGGGGCAACCTCAGGTGACACCGGCTCGGCTGCCATAGAAGCCTTCCGCGGGCGCCAGAACACCGACATCTTTATCCTCCACCCCAAGGGGCGCACCTCGGAAATCCAGCGCCGCCAGATGACCACGGTGCTTGACGACAACGTATTCAACATCGCGCTCGAAGGCACGTTCGACGACTGTCAGGCCGTCGTTAAAGCCATGTTCAACGATTTCGCCTTCCGCGACGGCGCAAAATTGAGTGGCGTCAATTCGATCAATTGGGGCCGCATCGCCGCGCAAATCGTCTATTATTTCACCTCCGCGGTGGCGCTCGGTGCACCGCACCGCAAGATCACCTTCGTGGTTCCCACCGGCAATTTCGGCGATATCTTTGCCGGCTATGTCGCAAAGCGCATGGGCCTGCCCATCGAAAAACTGGTGATCGCCACCAATTCCAACGATATCCTGCGTCGGGCCGTTAAGGTCGGTCGCTATGACAAGCGCGGCGTTACGCAAACCGTCAGCCCCTCGATGGATATCGAAGTGTCATCGAACTTCGAGCGCTTGCTGTTCGAGGCTCTCGACCGCGATGGCGACAAGACGGCAGCGCTGTTTGCCTCGCTGGCCCAGTCCGGTGGATTTACCATCCCCGAACCGGCGCTCGATACGATCCGCGAGGAGTTCGGGACTGGTATGGCCGACGAGACCGCCACCAGGCCGATCATTTCTGACGTTCTGGCCCACTCCAATTATCTTATCGACCCGCACACCGCCGTCGGCGTTGCCGTGGCGAGGGGGTTCAATTTCGGCCACACGCCGCTCGTCACACTTTCGACCGCCCATCCGGCCAAGTTCCCTGAAACGGTCGAGGCCGCAACCGGGCGCCATGCCGAACTGCCCGCGCACATGGCCGATCTGGGAACCCGCCAGGAGCGGTTCACGGTTCTGGCCAACGACGAAGTCATCGTGAAAGACTATATCCGCGCCAAGACACGCGCCTGGGAGGACTGATTTTGACGGTACGCACGACGACCCTCGATAATGGTATGACCGTTATCACCGACTCCATGCCCCATCTTGAAAGTGCGGCTATGGGCGTCTGGGTCAAGTCCGGTTCGCGCAGCGAGACCGAGCAGCAACACGGTGTTTCGCATCTTCTCGAACACATGGCCTTCAAGGGGACCACCCGGCGGTCGGCCCGAGAGATTGCCGAGACCATCGAATCGGTGGGCGGTGATATCAACGCGGCGACCTCGATCGAACATACAGGCTATTTCGCCCGCGTCCTCAAGGACGACGTGGCCCTTGCCGCCGATATCCTTGCCGACATCTTGCAGAATTCCGTTTTCGACGAAAACGAGCTGGCCCGCGAACAGCGCGTCATCTGCCAGGAAATCGGTGCCACCCACGACAATCCCGACGATCACGTCTTCGATCTGTTTCAGGAAGCAGCCTTTCCCGATCAGCCCATCGGGCGCACGATCCTGGGCACCGAAGGGTCTGTGCGCGGCTTCAGCGCCGACACCATCCGCGCCTATATGGACCAGCACTATGTGGGTGATCAGATGGTCATTTCGGCGGCCGGTCAGGTCAACCACGATGAACTGGTCGACCTCGCCAATGACCGCTTCCACCAGCTCAAACGTACCGGCGCTCCTACACCGGAAAAGGCCAACTATGTGGGAGGAGAGTTCAAGGAAATCTCCGACCACGAGCAGGCCCATATCGTGCTTGGACTGGAAGGACGCCCTTACAATTCCGACGGATTTTACGCTGCGCAGATCCTGTCCACCATCCTTGGCGGCGGCATGAGTTCGCGCTTGTTCCAGGAAGTGCGCGAGCGGCGGGGCCTGTGCTATTCGGTTTACGCGTTCCACTGGGCCTTTGCCGACAGCGGTGTGTTCGGCGTCGCAGCGGCAACGGGGGCCGAGGATGTCGAGGAACTCTTGCCCGTCATGCTCGAAGAGTTGCAGAAATCGACTCGCGACATCACCGATGCCGAGGTCAGCCGCGTCCGCGCGCAGATCAGGGCGGGTCTTTTGATGTCGCTCGAAAGCCCTTCGTCGCGGGCCGGTCAATTGGCGCGGCAACAGATTTTGTGGGGCCGACCCATTCCGCTCCAGGAAACGGTCGATCGCATCAACCGCATCGATGCCGAACGCGTGCGCCATGTCGCGGGCCAGATGTTTTCCCAGGCCAAGCCTTCTATCGCGGGCATCGGGCCGGTAAAGGGTATCCCTGACTATTCGCGCGTCGCGGACAGCTTCAAATAGGGGCCACCGCTCCATGTTTACCTTCGGGGCCATCCGCCAGACGACTCCGGAAATCCGCGGGGATGGTCTGGTCTTGCGCTCGCCGCGTCAGAATGACTATGAGGCTTGGCGCAAGCTGCGGCTTGACAGCCGGGCGTTTCTGGTTCCGTTCGAGCCGCGATGGTCCGAGGCCGAGCTTTCAAACCGCAGCTTTGCCGCACGCGTGCGCCGCAACCGCCGTGATGCTCTCTATGGCACCGAGTTTTCCCTGTTCATTTTCACCCAGCATGGGCGGCTTTCCACGCTAGTCGGGGGCATGACTCTGTCCAATGTCCGGCGCCGTGCCTTCCAGAATGTGACCCTTGGTTACTGGATGGGCGAACAATTCGCGGGCAAGGGCATTATGACGCGCTCGGTTGCCCTGATCTTGCCGTTTGTGTTCGACAGTTTGAACCTCCATCGCATCGAGGCGGCCTGCCTGCCCGATAACATGGCGTCGCGCCGGGTCCTTTCGGCCAACGGCTTTCGCGAAATCGGAATTGCCGAAAACTACCTTCAGATCAACGGGGAGTGGAGGGATCACATGCTGTTTGCACTCACCCGTGAGCATTACGACGATCTTGCCGGTTGAAACCCGCCTTCGCTTGATTGCCAAACGGCGATAAATCCCGCTACCACTGAATGTTGAATTAGGATCGTTGATTAATGACGTTTAAGCCCGTTCGTTCTCTCGTCTTTCTGACCGTGCTGTGTGCGGCACTGGCCGGGCTGGCGGGGCGAGCGATCGCGTTTGAAGTCGTCACGATTCCTGATGGGATCAACGCGGTCAATCTCGGCGCGGCGCTCGATGTTCTTCCCGGCGAGGATGGGCGCGTCCAGATCAGCACTGCCCCGGGCGAAGACGGAATTATCCGCCGCATCGAGATCGTTTCGATTACCGAAGGCGCCAATCCCAATTGGGCTGTCTTTGCGCTGCGCAATGAGAGCGACGTCCAGATCGAGCGATTGCTTGTTGCACCGTATTTTCGGCTTCCGGGTTCTGGCGTCTTTCATCCCGATCTCGGGTCGGCCCGCATAACCGCACTGACGCCCAGCCACGGTCTGCGGCCTGAGCGCGTTCCCGATTCGGAAGCCGATGTTTTTGATGTTGTGATCGATCCCGGCGCCACCGTCACACTGGTCGCTGAACTGCAGTCGGCAACGCTGCCCGAGCTATATCTCTGGGAGCCCGATGCCTATCGCGATTACAAGAATTCCTTCACGCTGTTCCGGGGCACCGTTCTGGGGATTTCGAGCCTTGCAGCGGTCTTTTTGACGATCATGTTCGTGGTCAAGGGCAGGGGCGTCTTTCCGGCCACTGCACTGCTGGCCTGGGCTGTGCTTGCCTATCTCCTCATCGATTTCGGCATATTCGGCCCGCTCATCGGTGTTTCCAACGCACTCATCCAGCCCTTCCGGGCGGCGGCGGAGGCCGCCCTTGCCACGACCCTGTTTGCGTTCCTGTTCATCTACCTCAACCTGCACCGATGGCATTTCAGGTTCACCCATGTCGCCATGGGGCTTTCGGCGGTTTTCCTGGCGCTCTTTGTCTATGCATTCTTTAACCCCGCCCTGGCTGCGGGCATCGCTCGGACATCGCTGGCCCTGATCGGGCTAGGGGGTCTGTTTCTGGTGCTGCTGCTCTCTATCCGCGGCTATGACCGGGCTGTTCTGCTGGTGCCAACGTGGGTGATCTATCTCGCCTGGCTGACCTACGCCTGGATGGTCGTTTCGGGACAGGTCTCCAATGACATCGCTCAATCCGCCGTTGCCGGTGGTCTGGTGCTGATCGTCATGCTGCTTGGCTTTACCGCTGTCCAGCACGCGTTTTCCGATGGGCAGGTCTCCATCGGCGCGTTGTCCGAGGTCGAACGCCGTGCGCTGGCCATGACGGGCTCGGGTGATTTCGTCTTTGACTGGAATATCGACCGTGACCGCGTGAACGTATCCGATGAACTCGCCATCCGGCTCGGCGAGCGTAAAGGTGCCCTGCGCGGCGCGATCAAGCGGTGGCTCGATCGTGTCCACCCCGAAGACCGTGACCGGTTCCGCACCGCGCTCGATACCCTGATCGAGCTCAAACGCGGCAAGGTCAATTCCGATATCCGCATATCGGGCTTTGACGGCAGCTTCCGCGCATTCCGTATGCGGGTCAAACCGGTGCTGGGCGGCGACGGCCAGGTCAACCGCATCGTGGGAACGCTTCAGGACGTGACCGACGAGCGCGCCGGGCGCGACCGGCTTTTGCACGACGCCATCCACGACAGCCTGACCGGCCTTCCCAACCGCCAGCTTTTTCTCGACCGGCTCGAGCGGGCGCTGTTGCGGTCGCGCGAATTCAGCGAAGTCAAACCGGCGGTCTTTCTTGTCGATCTCGACAAATTCACCGATATCGACGAGCGCATCGGCCACATGGCGGCCGACTCCCTGCTTCTTGCGGTTTCAAGACGCCTGTCTCGCCTGCTGCGGCCCCTTGATACTCTGGCGCGCATCTCCGGCGACCAGTTTGCCGTCGTTCTGCTCTCCGAGCAATCGGCCTCCAAGATCGCCGACATCGCCGAACAGATGCGCAAGGCCCTGCGCAACCCGTTCAATTTCGGTGATAGGGACATGACCCTGACCGCTTCGATCGGCATCACGATATATGACAACAAGCCCGTCAAAGCCGAGGATGTGCTGCGCGACGCCGAATTGGCCATGCACTACGCCAAGCGTCACGGCGGCGACCGGATCGAAGCCTTCCGCGCCGCAACACGCTCGATCGCCGTCTATGCACAGGCTCTTGAAGACGATCTCAAGGAGGCGCTGGAGCGCCGCGATCTCCAACTTCTTTATCAGCCCATCGTCGATATCCAGAACGACAATCGCATAGTGGGCGCCGAAGCGCTCATGCGCTGGAACCACCCCGAGCGCGGCCAGGTCAGCCCGTCTGCATTCATCCCGCTGGCCGAAAGGACCGGTCAGATCGAAAAGTTGGGGCGGCTGGCGTTTGAAGAAGCCGCCGAACAGACCCGCCAATGGATATCCGCCATCAAGCTGCCGGAAAGTTTCTTCGTCTCGGTCAATCTTTCGGCCGCACAGTTGACCAGCGAAACCCTGCTCAACGACATGAAGACGCTTGTCGCGCAGCACAAATCGGTGGCCGGGCACATGAAGCTCGAAATCACCGAAAGCCAGGTGATGGGCAATCCCGAACATGCCGTTTATATGCTCGAAGCCTTCAAGGAACTCGGGCTCGGGTTGGCACTCGATGATTTCGGGACCGGGTATTCCTCGCTCTCTTACCTGCATCGCTTCCCGTTCGATACGATCAAGCTGCCCGCACCTTTTGTGCAGATCCGCGATGACAGCGGTATTTCCCACACCCAGATTCCGATTATCAATTCAGTGGTTGGCCTGGCGCGCGAACTCGATCTGGCGCTGATCGCTGAAGGGGTGGAGACTGAGGACGAGATTGCCCGGCTCAAAAGCCTCAATTGCCGTTACGCACAGGGCTTTGCCTTCGGCGCGGCCATGCCCGGCGCCGAACTGCAGCGCCGGCTACAGGCGCAACTGGCCACCAAATAGCAAGACGACACGTGGAAATCCGCTATGCGTTGCCGGCAACGGGGCTGAGTGTGGCGCGGGTGACGCCCAGTGCCGCCAGCGCCGCTTCGTATTTCTTGCTCGCCGGCAGGGAAAACAGCAATTCCTTGGAGGGAGCCGCGGTCAGCCAGCCATTGGTCCGCAATTCGTTCTCGAGCTGGCCCGCGCTCCATTCGCAATAGCCCAGAGCCAGAAGGCTCGCATCGGGTCCCTTGCCCGACATCATGGCGCGAAGCACATCGAGCGTTGCCGTCAGGCACACATCGCCATCCACGGCAAAGGAATTGCCGTCACGGAAATAGTCCGAAGTGTGCAGGACAAATCCGCGGCTTGAATCGACAGGGCCGCCTTTGAAGACGCTCTGATGCAAAAGCCGTTCCGGGATGCGAATAGCATCGTCGCCGTCGTCTTCGAGATCGATCTCGGCAAGAACGTCGGAAAGGTGCATGTCATCCATTGGCTGGTTGACGACCAGCCCCATTGCGCCGTCTTCGCCATGCGCGACAAGATAGATTACCGCCTCGGCAAAACGCTCGTCGCCAATATCGGGCGTTGCGACGAGGAACTGTCCTTTGAGCGTGTCCATACCAACTCACTTTCTGTCCGCCGCCCGTTTATAAACGTAAAGCTTTCCGGCCGGGTTTCAAATCCCCAATGATCACGAAGCGATGATCGAACATCCCTTTCCCATGCCCCATTGCTCCACTAATGGTTTTTCCATGAAGAGTGTGATTGCCATATTTGCTGCCTTGTCCATCGCCGTGCCGTGCCTGGCCTCGGAAACCGAATGGGTCGAGGTCGCCCAGGACGTTTCGGTGCGGCTTGTTTCATCCGACACGCTCGGTGACGACGGCACCGTCTGGATGGGCCTCGAAATCGATATGCCCGCCGATACGAAGACGTATTGGCGTGTGCCGGGCGAAACCGGGCTACCCCTGGTTATCGAAACCGCAGGGTCGCGCCACATTCAGGGTGTCGAAATTGCATGGCCCTATCCCAAACGCGAGGTCGCCGAAGGCTATCTTGACCACGCATTTTACGGCCACGTCCTTTTCCCGCTCGCTGTCGCGGTTGACGGTGATGCCCCCATTCTCGTGGCCGATATCACAATGGGTGTCTGTTCCGATATCTGCGTGCCGGCCAATTTAAGCCTTGAGATCGCGCCCCCGCTCGATGCACCGGACGGCCCTAACGACTTCCGCATCAGACAGGCCCTGGCTGCCGTCCCGTTACCTCTCGACGGCGAGGGTATACTGGGAGCCGCCCGGTTTGACATGAAGGCCGAGGCGATGATCGTCGACCTGCTCGATCCCGGCTTCGACTACACCTCCATGATCGCCCATATCGCCGATTCGAACCTTGTTTTCGGCGAGCCTGAGATCGTGGAGCCTGGCCGTTTGTCCTTCGCCCTTCTTGGACGCGCCGGACCGGAAACTCTGCGCGATGCTTCTGCCCATTTCACCTTCGACAGCCAGGACGGACCCTTCGAGATCATCCGTCCGCTGCCCGGGAATTGACGATAGTCGCCCGATAGTGGGCAATGCGCCTTTGCCAGCCTCGACGCGGGTCGATAATTCTCCTATGACAGAAATGAATCGAGTGCACGCAGGCGCGGCCGGCCAACCTTAGTCTGGCCGTATTCGTCTTGTGTCTGTCTTAGTTATAGCTTGAGAACTTCCATGACGATCCAGCCCGGCCAGCCCATTGCTTCGGTGCCAGTAAAACACGTGACCGAAAGCGGCGTTGAAGATGCAACCAGCGCCGATATTCTGGGCACTGGCACCGTGGTGTTTTTCACCGTGCCGGGGGCCTTTACGCCAACCTGCCATCTCAACCATCTGCCCGGCTATCTCGCCGCCGCCGATCAGCTCAAGGCGGCAGGCGTGGACAAGATCGTTTGCGGTACGGTCAACGATCATCACGTGGTCAAGGCATGGGCGGAATCAACCGGGGCCCTTGGCACGATCGAATTTATCGCCGATGGTCTGGGTAAGCTTGCCAGCGCGCTCGGACTTGAACGCGACCTGTCCGGCGGTGGTCTCGGTATGCGCTTTAATCGCGCCTCGCTGTTGATCCGCAACGGAATGGTCGAGACTGTAAATGTCGAGGGCGCACCCGGTGAGGTTACAAGCTCGGGTGCACCGGCAATGCTCGAAGCGCTCAGGAGCTAACGGATTGGGAAGGACGGGGACGATGATGGGTTCGGTATTGCGTATGGCGGCGGGCACGGCATTGGCCGCGCTTCTGGCCGGATGTTCGATGGGTTCGATGTTCGGCGGTAGCGATGATGCGAGCTATGCCAATATCAACGCCAGTCAGACCCAGGTCGCCCAGGCGGCCAGTGGTGCCCTGCCGGCCATTGCCACCGAATGTCCACCGATCCGCATACGCGAGGGTGCTGAATTTTACCGGACCTATGCCGGTAATCGCACTTCGGACTCCACGGCCCTGCGCTATCAGGGTGTGATCGATCGCGTGTCGCGCAACTGCGTTGTGTCGAACGGCGTTATAACCGTCCAGATGGGTGCCGTCGGCCGTGTGATCGTCGGGCCGTCGGGCGGCGAGGGCAACATCACGATGCCCCTGCGCTTTGCGGTGCAGCGTGACGGACTGGCAGTCTTTTCCCAGCGCTATGACGTCGCTGTCGCGGCCAGCCCCTCGAGCGCCAACGAATTCAGCCAGACGGTGGAAAATGTGGCCATTCCCTATGTGGGCGGCGAGCAGATCACCATTTTCGTGGGCTTTGATAACTAGAGCGTTGACGAGGCCGGGACTTTCTTCCATGGTCCGGCCATCAGCGGGAGAGATCCTGGCCATCGAGCCGGGACGCCGAAGGAGCAACCGCCCCGGAAACTCTCAGGTACAAGGGACCGCTGAGCCCAAGCACCTTGCCTCAAGGCAAAGCGATTGGGCGAAAGAGGTTGGACCCAACCTGCGCCAGGCAGGTTGAGGATCGGCCAGAACTCTGGAAAGCGGAAGCGCAGGCTTCCCACCGACGGGTGTAGCCGGGTCTTGTGGCAAGCAAGCCGCCCGGGAAATCTCTCAGGTTGACCGACAGAGGGGGCACTACGTTACGATGCATTTCCAATGCGTCGTTGTGTGGTGCCGTCCATCGTGTAACCCGGAGAGACCGATATGGCCGCAGAGGCCCAGACCGACCTACTCAAAACGGCGCTTTATGACCGCCATGTCGCTGCCGGCGGCAGAATGGTCGAATTTGGCGGCTACGCGCTGCCCGTCCAATATGCCGGGATCGTTGCCGAGCACAATCATACACGGCAAGCCGCGAGCCTGTTTGATGTCTCGCACATGGGCCAGGTCGTCATAACAGGTCCCGACCACAATTCGACAATCGCCGCACTCGAAGCCCTCACGCCCGCCGATCTGGCGTCCCTCGCTCCCGGCCAGATGCGCTATACAGTGCTGCTTAATGACGAGGGTGGCATTGAGGACGACCTTATCATCACCCGCCCCGCCGAGGGTCAGGAGCCAGATGGGGTGATGTATATGGTGGTCAATGCGGCCCGCAAGCACCACGACCTCGAATTCATCCGCGCCAAGGCGCCCGCAGACGTAACGTTCGACCTGCGTGATGATATTGCGCTCATCGCGCTGCAGGGCCCCCGTGCCGCCGAAGTGCTTGCCGAGCATTCAGACATCACCGGAAAGCTCGGCTTCATGCAGGCCGGCCCCGCCGTGGTCGGCGGTATTTCCGTCAACGTCTCGCGTTCGGGCTACACCGGCGAAGACGGTTTTGAGCTCTCGGTGACCAACCAGGACGCGCCAGCGCTGTTCGACCTGCTGGTTGCCGATCCGCTGGTTGAACCGGCCGGACTTGGCGCACGCGACAGCCTGCGGCTCGAAGCCGGGCTTTGTCTTTACGGTCACGACATGACCGATACGATCGATCCGGTTTCTGCCAGCCTGCTGTTTGCCATCGGCAAGCGCCGCCGGACCGAAGGCGGCTTTACCGGGGCCGATGCCGTCCTTGAGCGCCTTGCCAAGGGCGCCGATGACAAACGTGTGGGCATCCGCTTCGAGGGTCGCCAGCCTGTCCGAGAGGGCGCTGAGCTTGTCGATGCGAGCGGCACGGTCATCGGCAAGATCACCTCGGGCACCTTCGCTCCTACGGCACAGGCGTCGATAGCCATGGGCTATGTGCCCGCCGACATCGCCAAAGAAGGCGAGCCCGTCACCGCAATGGTGCGCAGCAAGCCCATCGTCGGCACAATCGCCAAAATGCCTTTCGTTCCACAGCGCTATTACCGCAAACCGACCTGATCCAGAGGGGACCTCACCATGACCACCCGCTATACAACCGACCATGAATATGTCCGCACCGAAGGCAAGATCGGCGCGGTCGGCATTTCCAGCTTCGCCCAGGAGCAGCTTGGCGACATCGTGTTCGTCGAATTGCCCGCAGTTGGCGCCAGCTTCAAGAAGGGCGAAGAAGTCGCCGTCGTTGAATCGGTCAAGGCCGCTTCGGAAATCTATGCGCCGGTTTCCGGAACCGTGACCGAGATCAACGACGCCCTCTCCGATGAGCCCGGTCTTATCAATACCGACCCTGCCGCCGGCGGCTGGATCTTCAAGCTCGAATTGTCCGACGAAGCCGAACTCGAAGGCCTCATGGACGAAGCCGCCTACGCCGATCACACGGCCTGACCCTTTTTGATCTGAACCGGAGCCGCGATGCGCTATCTCCCCCATTCCGCCGCTGACCGCCAGCACATGCTGGCCACGATCGGTGCGTCTTCCATCGATGATCTGTTCGCCGCCGTGCCTGAATCGGTCCTTGGCACCTTCAGCCCGGATCTGCCCGATCACCAGCCAGAATTTGCCGTCGAAGCGCATATGCGCGGGCTGGCGAAAGCCAACCATGCCGCAGGCGATGGCCCGTTCTTTGTCGGCGCAGGCGCCTATCGCCATCACGTTCCGGCCACTGTCGATCATCTGATCCAGCGTTCGGAATGGCTCACCGCCTATACGCCCTACCAGCCTGAGATTTCTCAGGGCACGCTCCAGATGCTCTTTGAGTTCCAGACCCAGGTCGCAAACCTGACCGGCATGGATGTGGCCAACGCCTCGATGTATGACGGCTCGACGGCCACGGCCGAGGCCGTTCTGATGGCGCGGCGCATCACCAGAAAGAACAAGGTTTTCCTCTCGGGCGGCCTGCATCCGCAATACCGCGACACCGTCGTCACCTACCTCTCGGGAGAAGAAGGGCTCGAATGCCTGGCGCCGTCGCCCGAAGGGCAGGGCGATATTGTCGACCATATCGATGACGATACCGCCGCCATTGTCATTCAGACCCCCGATTTCTACGGCCACCTCCGCAATGTCTCGGCGTTGGCCGAAGCCGCCCATGCAAAGGGCGCTCTGCTGATCGTCGTCGTCACCGAAATCATCTCGCTGGGCCTTCTCGAAGCACCGGGCGCCCTCGGCGCCGACATTGTGGTTGCCGAGGGTCAATCGCTGGGCAACCCGCTGACCTTTGGTGGTCCCTATGTCGGACTTCTGGCCTGCCGCGAGAAATTCGTGCGCCAGATGCCGGGCCGGTTGTGCGGCGAAACGATCGATGCCGATGGCGAGCGCGGGTTCGTCCTGACGCTCTCGACCCGCGAACAGCACATCCGCCGCGAAAAGGCGACGTCCAACATCTGCACCAATTCCGGTCTGTGCGCGCTAGCCTTCACCATTCATCTCTCGCTCTTGGGCGAAAGAGGACTGACCCGGCTTGCAAAGCTCAATCATTCGCGCGCCGTTGCGCTGGCCGATGCATTGGCAGCGGCGGGGATCTCTGTTCTCAACACATCCTTTTTCAACGAAATGACCGTGCGATTGCCATCGCCTGCGGCCCCTGTGGTCGAAGCTCTGGCGGCCAAGGGCATCCTCGCCGGCCTGCCGGTTTCGCGGCTCGAGCCGGGCAAGCCTGACGTGGAGGATCTTCTGATCCTCGCCGCGACAGAGCTAACGACCGACGCCGATATCTCCGCGCTTGTCGAAGCACTGAAGGGAGAAATTGCATGAGCATGAACACCCAGGGCCGCCCAACCACTCCCACTGCCGCAATGGGCTCCGCCGGTTCAGGGCCAGCCGCTTTGCTCCCCGCCGAACCGCTTCTCTTCGAGATCGGCGACCGTGACCATTCCGGTGTCGACCTGCCCGATGTCGAGGTCTCCGACGACCGCCTCGGCGGCCTGCGCCGCAAGAGCGAGCTTGATCTTCCCGGGCTCACCGAACCCGAAGCCATGCGCCACTATGTGCGCCTTTCGCGCCGCAATTACTCCATCGATTCGGGCATGTATCCGCTCGGCTCGTGCACCATGAAGCACAATCCTCGGCTCAACGAAAAAATGGCGCGGCTGCCGGGATTTGCCGATATCCATCCGCTCCAGCCTGTCTCGACAGTGCAGGGTGCCCTCGGCGTCATGGAGCAACTCAGCCATTGGTTGATGGAACTGACCAACACCGCCGCGGTAGCGCTCTCGCCCAAGGCCGGCGCGCATGGCGAACTCTGCGGCATGATGGCCATCAAGGCCGCCCATGAGGCAAAAGGGCAGGGGCACCGCAAGATCGTGCTCGTGCCCGAAAGCGCCCACGGCACCAACCCGGCAACTGCCGCTTTCCTCGGCTACTCGGTTAAATCCATCGATGCCAATGAACACGGCACGGTCGATGTCGAAGCCGTCAAGGCGGCGCTCGGCGATGACGTCGCGGCCATCATGCTGACCAATCCCAACACCTGCGGTCTGTTCGAATCCCAGATCATCGAGATCGCGGCGGCCGTTCATGACGCTGGTGCCTATTTCTACTGTGATGGCGCCAATTTCAACGCCATCATGGGCGTTGTGCGGCCGGGCGATCTGGGTATCGACGCCATGCACATCAACTTGCACAAGACCTTTTCGACGCCTCACGGCGGCGGCGGACCGGGCGCCGGCCCCGTCGTGCTGTCAGAAGCTCTTGCACCATTCGCGCCGGTTCCATTCCTGCGCAAGGATGGGGAAAAGATCGGGCTGGTCGAGCACGTCGAGGGCGATGCCTTCGGGCGCCTGACGGCTTTCCACGGCCAGATGGGCATGTATGTGCGGGCCTTGACCTATATGCTCAGCCATGGCGCCGACGGACTGGCGCAAGCGGCGCGTGACGCGGTGCTCAACGCCAACTATCTCAAGGCGCGTCTCGAAGATCTGTTCTCGGCACCCTTCAACGGACAGCCGGTCATGCACGAAGTGCTGTTTGATGATTCCTTTCTCAAGGGAACGGGTGTCTCCACGCTCGATTTCGCCAAGGCGATGATCGACGAGGGGTTCCACCCCATGACCATGTATTTCCCCCTTGTCGTGCATGGCGCCATGCTGATCGAGCCCACCGAAAGCGAGTCGCTTCAGACCCTTGATGCGTTCGTTGCCACAATGCGGGAACTGGCGGAAGACGCCCGTGCCGGCAATGCGGAACGGTTCACATCGGCACCGATGCGGGCCCCGCTGCGCCGGCTGGACGAGACCCGCGCAGCCCGCCAGCCACGCCTGAAATGGAGCCCGCCGGACGACAGTCTCCAGGCTGCGCAATAGCAATCGCGCCTCTCCGCCGACGGCGGGGAGGCAAAAACACCTTTGATCGGCACGCCAAACCCCTTAAACTTCGACGGTACTAGTCGGAGGGCGTCAATGTCGAATATGAACCCCCACGTGCTTGAAACCTTCCGGTTTCAGGCCGAGGCCTGCCGAAGTCTGGGCTCCCCATTCACCGCCACTGTGTGTGACCTGCTAGCCGAACGGCTGACCGATTCGTCGCGTTTTGGTGCGCGGATATTGAACTGGCCCGATTCGGCCCGGGCCGATGCCATCGCCCTGCGCGCCACTGGGGCGCTCCACGCCCTGGTCCGGTCAGGCAATGCCCGCGAACTCGCTTCGCTCTATCCGCCATTGGAAGCCAGGCCCGATCAGCTTTGGGAAGCCGTTGAGAAGGCGATCGAAAAGCACGACGATTTCCTGCACGATTTTCTCGACAGCCCGCCCCAGACCAACGAGGTCATGCGTTCGTCCGCTCTGCTCGGCATGGCCCTGCGGCTTGCAGAAAGGCTGAAAATGCCTTTGGCGCTCTACGAGATCGGCGCCAGCGCCGGGCTGAACCTTGCTTTCGATACCTATCATTATGCCCTCGGCAACGATCGCGAATGGGGCGACAGCAATGCGCTCGTCAATATCGAGAGTGAATGGCGCGGCCATATTCCCTCGCTCGAAACCGAGCTTGAGATCGCAAGCCGCCAGGGCTGCGACCGCAACCCGCTCGACCCGCATTCGCCCGAAAGCGTCGAGCGCCAGCTTGCCTATATCTGGGCCGACCAGCACAATCGCATCGGTCGTGTTTCGGCCGCCTTGTCGGCCGCCGCGTCCCGGCCCTATGACGTCGAGCGGGCCGACGCAGCCGACTGGGTCGCCTCAAAACTGGCCGAAACGCCCCAGTCGGGAGTGGCGCGGGTATTTTTCCACACCATCGTTTGGCAATATCTACCCAAGCCCGTCAAGGATCGGATCACCGAGACGTTTGAATTGGCCGGCGCGAACGCGACCGCCGACACTCCGCTTGTCTGGATGTATATGGAAGCCGAGGGCCATGCCGCCGGTGCGGTGCTCAAGCAGACCGTCTGGCCGGGCGGGGAAAAAGAAACCGTCGGACTGTCCGATTATCACGGTCGCTGGGTCGACTGGACATAAAAAACGGCCTCGGAGCACCTCCGGGGCCGCTTTCAAATGGCAGGACCAGGCTTAATCGAGCGCGGCAACAGCGATGATTTCCACCCGCAGATTGGGCGACGCCAGGCGGGCCTCATAACAGGCGCGGGCCGGCGGATTGGCCGGATCGATCCATCTGTCATAAACCGAATTCATGGCTGCAAAATCGGCGATGTTGGTCAGCAGCACCTGTACTGACAGCACCTTGGATTTGCTCGTTCCTGCCTCGGCCAGCAGGGCATCCATCTTCTCGAGCACCTGGGCGGTCTGGGTTTCGATGGTGGCGAATTCATCCTTGGCCACCTGACCGGCGAGATAGAGCGTATTGCCGTGCTTGACGGCCTGGCTCATGCGCGGGCCGGAATGAAGGCGTTCAATGGTCATCGGGTTTCTCCTTGTGGTCCTGATACAAAAACGGGCCCCGTGGGGCCCGCAAAATCGGTCTGATGCATTGGCTCAATTGAGCCGGCTGGCCACGTCCTTGATCGACTGATCGACAAGCGCGCCGCCGTTGTCCTTGACCTGATCGGCAAGGATGAGGCGGGCGGCCTCGATGGCCACATCGGCGGAGCGGGCGCGAACATCGGCAAGCGCCTGCGCCTCTGCCTGGGCAATCTTGTCTTCCACAGCCTTGGTGCGGCGGGCGACCATGTCTTCAAGCGCGGTTTCGGCCTCGGCCGTCATGCGTTCTGCTTCGTCCTGCGCGGCCGCAACGATCTCTTCGGCTTCGCTTTCGGCGGCCTTGCGCTTGCGCTCATATTCGGCCAGCAACGCCTGTGCTTCCTCACGCAGACGCTTGGCTTCGTCCAGATCGGATTCGATCTTGGCGATGCGGCTGTCGAGCGCCTTGGTAACGAAGGCCGGGACCTTGAAATAGATCACGATCCCGAAAAAGATGAGGAGAGCGATAAAGGCCCAGAATGTGGCATCGAGTTCCATGTCGGGCTACTCCTTGCTGGCCTTGGCAACCGCATCGCGGGCCGCCTTGACGGGCACTTTGCCGATGAGCTGGGCGACGACCGCCTGTGCGGTATCCGCGGCGATTTCGTCGACATGTCCCATCGCTTCGGCCTTGGTCGCAGCAATCCGCTCTTCGGCCGATGCGACCTTCTTGGCGAGATTGGCTTCGACCTTGGACCGGGCCGTGTCGAGCTTGGTCTTGTTCTCGGCGCGGGCGGCTTCGGCAATGCTGTGAGCATTCGAGCGCGCCTCGGCGAGTGCTGCCTCATAGGAAGCGATCGACTGATCGGTTTTCTGGCGCAGGCGCTCGGCTTCGGCCAGATCGCCTTCGATCCGGTCGCGGCGTTCCTCGAGGATTTCGCCGATCCGCGGCAGCGCCAGCTTTTTCATGACGAAATAAAGCGCGGCAAAAGTAATGGCCAGCCACAACAGCTGGGAAGGGAATGTCGTCGCGTCGAACGGGGGAAACACGCCTGAGACGTGCTCTCCGCCATCCGCACCGACCACTTCATGGGTTTCGCCGTCCGGAGATTCTTCGAGCGAAATGATGTGGTCTTCGAGCGGCTCGACGGCCTCCTCGAGTGCGGTTTCCTGTGCCTGGACCTGGCTAATCATGCGCTATCCGCCAATTGAAAAGTCTGGTGTGCCGGCCAATGCCGGCACATGGCAAGGCAGCCGAAGCGTGCTCCGGCCGCCTTCAAATATTCTGTTGCGGAAATTAGACCGCGAACAGGAGCAGAAGGGCAACCAGGAACGAGAAGATGCCCAGAGCTTCGGTCACAGCGAAACCGAAGATGAGGTTACCCGACTGGCTGGGAGCAGCCGACGGGTTGCGCAGTGCACCCGACAGGAAGTTCCCGAAGATGTTGGCCACGCCAATGGCGGCGCCGGCCATACCGAAACATGCAATGCCTGCACCGATGTACTTTGCGGCTTCAGCTTCCATTTTGTGATCCTTTCAAAGCCTTGAAACTTAACGGAGTCTAGTGGAGATCAATGCGAAGGGTGGATCGCATCGTTGAGATACATGGAGGTCAGCACGGCAAAGACATAAGCCTGAACCGCCGACACCATGAATTCGAGAGCTGTGAGCGCCACGCCCATGATGAGCGGCAGCACGGCACCTGCGATGCCTACGGCCCCCAGGGACGCAAGCGAAACGACAAAGCCGGTGAACACCTTGAGCGTGATGTGGCCGGCCAGCATGTTGCCGAACAGACGAACCGAGAGCGAAATCGGACGCGAGAGGAACGAGATGACCTCGATCGGCGTCACGATGGGAATGATGTAGCCCGGCACGCCCGAAGGCACGAAAAGTTTGAGGAATTTAGGACCGTTCTTGATGAACCCGTAGGCCACCACAACGGTCATTACCAGCATCGCCAGTGCGAAGGTCACGATGATCTGGCTCGTGAATGTATAGAAATATGGGATCATGCCGAACATGTTCCCGATAAAGATAAACGTGAACAGCGAGAACACGAAGGGGAAGAATTTCATCCCTTCCGAACCCGCGCCACTTCGCACCATATTGGCCACGAATTCGTACGCCATCTCACTGGTCAGCTGCCAGCGATTGGGAACAAGCCCACGTCCGCGCGTCGACAGGATGAGATAGGCGCAGATCGTGATGGTGGTCAGCACCATAAACAGCGAGGAATTCGTAAACGAGAGCGTGATGCCGCTCCCCTCGGTGCCGTCGCCGCCGATGGTCCCGAAGGTGAAGATGTCATAGATGACAAATTGGTGAATCGGATCGTTCGCCAAGGTTCTAAAGCCCCTATCTCGCCCTTCAGTCCACACTATCCGCATCATCAGATGCGGTTTTATCTGCATTCAGCTCTGCCACTACACGAGTGACATTCACAATTCCAGCGGCAAAGCCCACCATGAACATGATGAGGAGCGCCCAGGGGCTGGTCCCTGCGAAAAAATCGATCAGGTATCCAATACCCGACCCCACAAGGATAGCCGCAACAAACTCGGCGCCAATGCGCAAACCACGCGCCAGCGTCGACATGTCGCCCTGCCGGGATGCTTGCTGACTGCCATTGGCAGCCGCGCGCGCTTCCTGAGCCTTCCTGATCCGCGCCGCCAGTTCGGATGTCTCCGATTGACGCGGGGAGGTCCCGTTTCCAGCCGGTTTGTCGTCGGGATTGGTCACTTCAAAACCACCGCTCCAGCCCAGCCGGACACCCGGCAAGAGGGTGCCTTCAAAGTCGCGCGCACCATAGTTGCGGCTCCCCGAGGTGTCAAGCTACGGTCGTTGTCAAAAAAATACAGAAAATCAAATGCTTAACCGATATGCGAGGGGGTGCGGCATCCCGTCAACTCTTCCATTGTGGTAAGACAATGACGAGGCGGGGGATTCTTCCTATGGATCAGGCTGCGGTGGCGAACCCCAACAGGCCGCCAACGATTGCGATGTCGGTCATCAACTCGCCTCGAGAAAGGTTTCGGCGGTGCGCAGATCGACGGACACGAGCTGGCTGACCCCGCGTTCGGGCATGGTGACCCCGAACAGCCGATCCATGCGCGCCATTGTGATGGGGTTGTGGGTAATGACCACGAAACGTGTGTCGGTGCGCTGGCGCATCGATTCCAGAAGGTTACAGAACCGCTCCACATTGGCATCGTCGAGTGGCGCATCCACCTCGTCGAGCACGCAGATGGGCGCTGGGTTGGTCAGGAACACCGCAAAGATCAGGCTCATTGCGGTCAGCGCCTGCTCACCGCCCGAAAGCAGCGTCATGGTCTGAGGTTTCTTGCCCGGCGGCTTGGCGATGATCTCGAGTCCCGCCTGCAGCGGATCGTCGCTTTCAACGAATGTCAGTTCCGCCGTGCCACCACCGAACAATGTGGTGAACAGGTCGCGGAAATGGGTGTTGACCTTTTCGAATGCTTCGTTGAGCCGGGCACGACCCTCGCGGTTGAGGTTGGAAATGCCGGTGCGCAGCTTGGCGATCGCTGCGATCAGATCCTCGCGGTCGGCCACCATCTTGTCGAGCTTGTCCTGAACCTCCTCGGCCTCCTGCTCGGCCATAAGGTTAACCCCACCCAGCCGTTCGCGCTCGGCCTTGAGCCGATCGACCCGGGCCTCGGTGGCTGCCTCTTCGGGCAGGGCAGCTTCGGGCCTGATCCCGGCGGCCTCTGCTGTCCGGTCTGCGGAAATTCCCAGTGTTTCTGCGATCTGGCGCTCGATCTGCTGGCGGGTTGCGATGTTGCCCTTGAGCCGCTCTTCCACGCGCGCCATTTCCGCGCGGGTGTCGGCCAGCCCCTCGGCAGCCAGCCGCGCGGCCTTGTCTGCCTCGCGAAATGCGCTTTGGGCTTCGTTCAACTTGTCCGAAGCCCGCTTGCGGGCATATTCTGCGTCTTCAATCTGGTCTTCGAGTTCGGCACGCTTGAGATCGAACGCGTCAGGTGTCGCGTTAAGCTCCGAGATCTGTGCTTCGATTTCGCCCTTGCGGCGCTCGAGCGTTTCGATCTGGCTTTGCGCGCCGGCCCGTCGCCGTTGCCAGCTTTCCAGCTCCTGCCCGATTCGCGATAGCCGCGAAGTGCGCATCTGCGAGGCGCTTTCGAACCCGGCCAGCCGCACACGCGCCTGCTCGGCGGCTTCGCGCAGATTGGCCAGTGCCCGTTGGCGCGTCTCGGCCTCACGCACTGCATCGCCCTCGGCCCCCAGTTCTTCCAGCGCCGCCTGGGCCTCCTCGGCGATGGCCACCGCCTCGGCGAGATTGTCCTCGATCCGCGCCTGCGATTCAGCTAGTGCGCTGCGCCGTGCGGCCAATTCTGCCAGGTTTTTCTGGGCCGAATCGACGCCGGCCTGTGCCGTTGCAATGCCGCGCTGCGCCTCCCGCCAGGCGCTGCGCCGTGCCGTTTCAGCCTCGCGGGCGGTCTCGACCCGTGTCCGCAGATTGGAGATTTTGCTCTGCGCCTCGTTCCGCGCACCGCGCAGCCCGGTGATTTCGCTGTCGAGTTCGGCAAGCCGGTTGCGCTGGGCGAGCCTTTGCGCCGCCGCGCTGGGGGCGTCGGGCTTGGCGACGAATCCATCCCAGCGCCACAACCCGCCATCGGCGCTGACCAGCCGCTGCCCGGGCTTGAGCAGGGCCATCAGCCGTTCGCCGTCCTCTGCGCTATCGACAATTCCGATCTGGTCGAGACGGCGCTTGAGCAAAGGCGTGCCCGAAACCTGGCTCGACAACGCGACCACGCCGTCGGGCAGCGCCGGATCATCTGGTCCCGCACTTTCGGTCCAGTAGAGCGGGGCTGCATTGTCGTCGGAAGCCTCCAGATCGTCGCCCAGCGCCGCCCCGAGCGCCGTTTCCATCCCCGGCGCCACCCGCAGCGCATCGACAATGGCCGGCCACAGCGAACCGCCATCGACGTTGAGCACGCGGGCCAGCGTTTCCGCCTCGCTTTCGAGCCGGTTGAGTCTGCCTTCGATATCGGCCAGTTGCGGCTGGGCCCCTTCAAACGCCGCGACCGCCTCGGTGGTTTCGATCTCGGCCGTTTCCACCTCCGCCTCTGCGATGGCGAATGCTTCCAGAATCTCGTCGAGCCTCGCCTGGCGCTCGCCAACCGTGTGATCTGCCGCAAGACTCTCTTGGAGGGCCGCTACATCGCGGGCAATGTCGGACTGCTGGGCTTGCAGCCTGCCAACGCGCTGGCTGGCCTCTTCGGCGGCTCTGGTGGCCTGCGCGCGTTGAGCGCGTATCGCGGCAACCGCGTCTGCCGCCGAGCGGGCCGCGGCTTCGGCCTCATCGAGCGCTGCTCGGGCCTCGTCAGCCTGCGCACGAGCCATTTCACTCGCTTCACTTTCCGCTTCCGCCGCTTCGGCCAACTCGAGCCGTTCGCCTTCGAGCGTCTCGATCAACCCCTCGCTGTCCCCGATCAGCGCCGTCTCGCGTGCAATGTCGGTATCGATCTGTTTGAGCCGGTCATCGAGTTCGGCCCGGCGCGAATTGGCGCGTCGCAATTCGTCCTCGAGCTGGCTGCGCAGGATGGTCAGCCGCTGCAACGCCGCTCCCGCCGCCGCATCGGCATCGCGCAACGGCTGGAGTTCGGCATCCATTGTCTCGACAAGCTTTTTTGCCTGATGTTCGAGGTGCGACGCGTCGGCCAGCTGGCTGACGAGTCGGCCCTGCTGGGCTTCGGTCTCTTTCTCGGCATAGCGGGTCTTGACCCAGCGAATATGATAGAGCGTGGCCTCGGCCCGCCGTATGTCGCCTGAAAGAGCCCTGTAGCGTGTCGCTTGCCGTGCCTGACGCTTGAGCGTTTCAAGCTGCACCTCGACCTGGGCAATGATGTCGTCGACCCGCTCAAGGTTCTGTTCGGCAGCCCGCAAACGCAACTCGGCTTCGTGCCGGCGCGAATGCAGGCCCGAAATCCCCGCAGCCTCTTCCAGCAGCGCCCTGCGCTGGGTTGGCTTGGCGGCAATAAGCTCGCCGATCTGGCCCTGCCGCACAAGGGCAGGGGAATGTGCCCCGGTCGAAGCATCGGCAAACATCAACTGCACATCGCGCGCCCGCACGTCGCGCCCGTTTATGCGATAGACCGAACCCTGCTCTCGCTCGATGCGCCGGGAAATCTCTATGGTGTCGGCCGTGTTGAAGGCCTGCGGCGCCGTGCGGTCGGAATTGTCGAGAACGACGGTGACTTCCGCCGAGTTGCGGGCCGGGCGATTGCCCGAGCCCGAAAAAATGACGTCATCCATCCCCGAGGCACGCATGGCCTTGTATGAGCTTTCGCCCATCACCCAGCGCAGGGCCTCGACGAGGTTGGATTTGCCGCATCCATTCGGTCCCACGACCCCGGTGATTCCGGGTTCGAGAACCAGTTCGACAGGGTCGGTGAAGGATTTGAAGCCTAGGAGCTTGAGGCGCGAAAATTTCATTCCGCGCCTCGAAAAAGGGCGGAGCTAGAGGCGATTCTCGATTTCGGCGGAAAGCCCTGCATAATCGGGTGTGCCCTCGAACCTGTCCCCATTGATGTAGAAAGTCGGCGTGCCCTGCAGCCCGAAGTCGTTGAGCGCCTGCTCGCGGGTCGCTTCGATAGCAGCCAACATTTCCTGGTCGGTCAAGACTTCCTCGAACCTTTCCTGTGTAAACCCGAATTGTTCGGCGACTTCGAAGATCGCCTGACGTGGGTTTTCACTCGCAGCCCACACCGTCTGGGTGTCGAAATAGGCCGCGATGACCTCGTTGTACTGCTCACCTGACGCTTCGGCGACCATGAACACGGCGAGATCGAGCACGTTGCGGCGGAAGGGGCGCTGGATGAAGCGGATCTTGCCGGTCTCGATGTATTCTTCTTCCAGTTGGGGGAGAGCACCGGCGTGGAAGGCGGCGCAGTGCGGGCAGGTGGGAGAAATATATTCGACCACAGTCACGCTCGCATCGACGCCGCCCATCGGGCGGTCGGCCAGGGGGGGATTGTTGATCGCGTCGCCATTGATCGGTTCGATTGCCGATCCGTCATAAAGTGCGACATCGCCACTGGCCTCGGGCTCGGCGTCGTTGACGACATTGGCCGTGACTTCAGCCTCGGCACTGGAGTCGCTGCATCCGTAGATGAGGGTGGCAAGTCCGACACTGGACCCGGCGATCAGCAGACTTCTGCGATTGAGCGACAATGGTTTGCTCCTTAATGTCTCAACAAATTACGGCGCACACTACACGGGGCGAATCCGGCGGCAAGGGGGCAAGACGTTCACATGCCGGTGAAATCGGCCTAAAATCGCCCGGCCAGCCGCTTTATCAGCTTCGTTTCCCCAAAACGCCGCGCCCCAGTTTCTCCAGCGCTTCGCGCAGTCCATCGTCCTCGATGGTGCCCGTTTGCGCCTTTATGCTGTCAATGGCAGCGCGGGGCAACGTCTTTGGCGGCTCGGAGCGTTTGGTTTCGGCCACCAACGGCATGGGCGAGAGGCGAACCGAGCCAACGATCAGATAGCCGAAATAGCGGTTTATGGCAGCGGCGATGGCCTGCCCTTCATGGGTCAGCGCCAATCCGTGGCCTTCAAGACACCGCAAATGCAATATCGCCCCTTCGGGATCGGGACGGTCGCGGCGCGGCCACACCAGCTTGTCGGGCATGGAAATCTTGTCCCAGGGCGGTGGCGCGATGGTTTGCCAATGGGCGATCAGATCGCGCCCCGCAAATCCGCGCTTTTTCAGCGCCGGATCGAGTGTCTTGCCGATCATGTCGCCCAGTTGCACCGTGCGGTTGCTGCGCTTTGGCGGTGGAGATTTGCTGGCCATGCTTGCGCCAATGTCCTTTGGCTCTGTAGGTGTTCCATTATGGCCCAGACCGCTTCCACGCAACACTCCGAAATTGCCGCCATCGATGCAGGCGCCGTACTTGACTGGTACGATCGGCATGCGCGCGATCTTCCCTGGCGTGTCTCGCCCGCCGATCGGGCTAGGGGAATAAGG
Source organism: Pelagibacterium sp. (assembly GCA_002723255.1). GTDB lineage: Bacteria > Pseudomonadota > Alphaproteobacteria > Rhizobiales > Devosiaceae > Pelagibacterium > Pelagibacterium nitratireducens. The sequence goes on from PBNW01000006.1 coordinate 40,691, forward strand.
CCCAACCCTTACTTCGTCTGGCTGAGCGAAATCATGCTCCAGCAAACAACCATCGCCGCTGTGCGCAAATATTTCGCGGCTTTCACGAGCCTCTGGCCCACAGTCGAGAACCTCGCCGCTGCTCCGCTCGATGATGTGCTCGTGCAATGGGCCGGGCTGGGCTATTACGCTCGTGCGCGTAATCTTCATGCCTGCGCTGTTGCCATCGTCGACCAGCATGGCGGCGTGTTTCCCTCGACCGCCGCCGCCCTGCGCGATCTGCCCGGCATCGGCGATTACACCAGCGCCGCCATCGCCGCCATCTGCCATGACGAAGTCGTCGCGGTGGTGGATGGCAATGTCGATCGCGTGGTCGCCCGCTATGTCGCCCTTCCCAGCCCCGTGCGTGAGGAAAAACCTCTGGTGCGCGCCACGGTGCAGCAGGCGGTGCCCAAGCGGGCGGGCGATTTTGCACAGGCCATGATGGATCTGGGCGCCACCATCTGTGCCCCGCGCCGCGCAAATTGCCTTTTGTGTCCACTTGAACCGGGCTGCCTTGGGACAAAAACCGGAGATCCTCTGGCTTTCCCGGTCCCGCCGGCAAAAGTCGAAAAGCCCCATCGGCACGGCCATGCTTTTGTTATCCGCCATCCCGAGGGCAAGGTTTTTCTGCGCCAGCGCGGGCCAAAGGGCATGCTCGCCAAAATGACCGAAACGCCCGGCAGCCCGTGGAGCGATACCGAAACCGCCGCCACCTTTCCCTTTGCCGGAGATTGGCGCGCCGCTGGAGAGGTCAACCACACCTTTACCCATTTCCACCTGACACTGACCGTCTGGTCGGTCACCGCCGACACCCCCCTCGATGAGGGCTGGTGGGCCGAGGAGACGATGCTGGACCGCGAAGCCTTGCCCAGCCTGTTCCGCAAGGTGCTTAAGACTTCGGGCCTTGAATAGCGGCACCCGCAGGGGTGCGCGCCGTGAAACAGTATGGACGAGACGAAGTCGAGGACCCCGGCGAGCGTTCGCCGCGCCGTCGCAGGCGCAACGAAGGGCATAGGGCGATTTTAGCCCGTCATGCCCGCAGTGGTGCACGCCGTGAGATAGAAAAAAGCCCCCGGCAAAACCGGGGGCCAGAATGCCTGACTGATTGGAGGTCGAAATCAGGCAGAAAGCTTGTCGAGCGAAGCGCGTATGCGCTCACGAAGCGTATCGAGGGGCGCCAGTTTGCTACCATCCTCATAGTGCCAGAAGGTCCAGCCGTTGCAGGCTTCAAAGCCCTGAACGAGAGCGCCGACCCTGTGGATTGACCCACTCTTGTCGTCGCTGACCAGTGAACCGTCGACACGAACCACTGCACTATAACGCCTTGCGGCGTCGAAAAGTTTCGTGCCCGGCGCGATCAATCCCTGTTCAATCAGCGAACCGAACGGAATGCGCGGCGCAGAGCGCTTAGGCACAGTGGTTTCAATGGCATTCAAATCGTGCGGTTTGATGGCGGCAATGCGTTTCAAAGCTGCATTTATATAGGCGTTTTCGCGTTCGATGCCGATGAAGTGCCGCCCCAGTTTCTTGGCCACGGCACCCGTCGTGCCCGTGCCGAAAAACGGATCGAGCACCACATCGCCCGGCTTGGTCGTGGCCATCAGCACGCGATAGAGCAACGCTTCGGGTTTTTGGGTCGGATGAACCTTTTCGTCATTGGCATCCTTGAGCCGCTCGCTGCCCGTACAGATGGGAAACAGCCAGTCGGACCGCATCTGCGTATCGTCATTGGAGAGTTTGAGCGCCTCATAATTGAAGGTGGGGCGGCTCTTCTGGCTGCGCGATGCCCAGATCAGCGTTTCATGCGCGTTGGTAAACCGCGTGCCGCGGAAATTGGGCATCGGGTTGGCCTTGCGCCATACCACGTCGTTGAGCATCCAGAAGCCCAGATCCTGCAGCGCTGCGCCCACCCGAAAAATATTGTGGTACGAGCCGATCACCCAGATCGCGCCATTGGGTTTCAAAATCCGGCGGGCCGCCGCCATCCAGGCCCGGGTGAAGGCGTCGTAATGAGCAAAGCTCTCGAACTTGTCCCATTCGTCGTCGACAGCATCGACCTTGGACTGGTCGGGGCGGGTCAGGCCCTCTTCGAGCTGCAGATTATAGGGGGGGTCGGCAAAGATCAGGTCCACCGAGGCTTCGGGAAGCGCATTCATGTGCGCGATGCTGTCACCAACCAGGATCGTGTCGATGGGGAGGTGGCTTTCTTCAAGCCCCGGCGCGCGTTTCCGCGCCGCTGAACCTGTACGCAACATACTGATAACCCTAACGCAAAACTAACACGCCATTTCTACAGCGTTGGGGTTAAGCGGCGCCTAAATGTTAGGGTTAACTTGGGGTTAAGGCCAATCAGCGCCGCGCCGCGAGCACCGGCGCAAAGCTCATCCGATGCATCTCGCAAGGGCCGTGCGTGGCCAGCGCCTCAAGGTGCAGCGCAGTGCCATAGCCTTTGTGCTGGCCGAAGCGGTAGTGCGGGAGCCCGCTATCCATGATCTGGCACATCCGGTCGCGTACGACTTTGGCGACGATCGACGCTGCCGCAATCGAGAGCGATTTTCCGTCACCGCCGATCACGAACTGTCCCGTGCACGAAAGGCCTTCTGGCACGTCGCGACCGTCGATCAGCGCCAGGTCGGGCCGGACGGGCAGGGCATCGAGCGCTCGGCACATGGCCCATAGGGTGGCGCCGCGAATGTTGAGCCTGTCGATCACCTCGACCGGTGCCGCGCAGAAACCCACCTGCGATGTCGCCACGATCTGGGCAAACAGCGCTTCGCGCCGGTCTTCGGTGAGTTTTTTGGAATCATTGAGCCCTGGAGGGATCGCCTCCGGATCGAGGACGACAGCGGCAGCGACGACTGGTCCCGCCAGTGGCCCGCGCCCGGCCTCGTCGATCCCGGCGACCGTCGCATGGCCTTCGGCCAGCGCAGCGGCTTCCAGCGCATAGCTGGGCGCATCGGCGACGATTGTTTTCGAATCACTTTGGGGCATGGTTCGAACCAACCCGATTTTCGCGGCCCGATAAAGCCCTTTCACTCGGCGCGGGTCGTCACCCATTGGCGCCGCCACTCCGGCGCTGCGAAGGGTTCAGGCCAGTATTCGGTGATCCTTACGATCCGGTCGTCGGCGCATTCGAAAATCGAGACGACGAAGGCTTTTGCGGTGCCATCGGAAACCTCGGTCTCGGTGATCGCATGCCCACCAGCGCCGATCACCCGCTTGACCTTGAAACTCCATTTTCCATGAGACGGGTAGTTTTCGTTGATCGCAACAAAATCGTCCGCTGAGCCGATCACTTCACCCGACTGCGGCCAGATGATTTCGATATTGCCGGCAAACAGCCCGGCGGCGAGCGCCCATTGGTTGGTGCCCATCCGCCACCAGAATTCCTGTGCCAGCGTTGCCGCGTCTGTCACCCGTTCTCTCCTCGCTCACCTGAAAACGCAGGACATTCCACTCCATAACACTTCGATTTTGGCCTTGGTTCCTGGCCCGTCCGCAATGCCGAACAGGTTTTCGCCGCCAAACTCATGGCCCAGCGTCGATTCAAACGTCTCCACGGGCCCCGCCACCGCCTCGATACCGATCACCGGTGCGCCGATGGTCAGACCGTTGGCAAAACTGGCCGAACTTTCGGCCGACGCCGACCAGCCGACAAACGTCTCGTCCTGAAAATGGAGGGTCACGCCATTGCCGAACCGCGCGAAATCGATCGGACCTGCTCCACACTCCTCCATGCGCCCCTGCTCAAGAGCCCCGCCCCACAGCTTTATGGCCGATTTCACCGTGTCGGTCCGGCTGGTCACATTCATACCGATATGAACGGAGTCATAGGCCATTTCCGCATCCAGCCCGCCTGGCGCCAGATAGAGAGTCGGGCTCTCCTGTGCCCACCCCACCCCCATCGGCATGGCCAACACAACCATCCACGCCAGTCGCCTTCCAGCCATTTCCGATGATCCTTTACTCGGGATCGTTCGATCCTATCAGAACAGGCTCAGTTGCGCTGTCTCCTTTTGCGGGTGCGCAAAAAGGTCGGATCGCAACGGCATTGAATCCTCCTCCAACCCGAGTCGGGCAGCGGCCTTTTCAAACCGTTGCTGCATCAACACGGCATAAGGCCCCTCGCCGGTAAAGCGCGACCCGAACCTGGGATCGTTGTCGCGCCCGTCGCGATAGTCGCGTACCAGGTTCATCACGTGCTTGACCTTGTCGGGGTAGGTCTTGAGCAGCCACTCGCGGAAAATATCACGCACTTCGCCGGGCAGACGCAGAAGGATCATCGAAGCCGTCGTCGCCCCCTGCGCCTTACCCGCATCGAGAATGCGTTCAAGCTCATGATCGTTGACCGCCGGGATCATCGGTGCCGCCATGATCCGGGTCGGAATGCCGGACTCGGACAGCAGCTTGATGGCCTCGAGACGCCGTGAGGGCGTCGAAGCCCTTGGCTCCATGAAGCGCGACAGCCTGTGATCCATCGAGGTTACCGAAATGCCGACCGAAACCAGTCCCAGCTTGTTGAGCTTGGTCAGAATATCGAGATCGCGCACGATCAGCGCCGATTTGGTGACGATGGTCACCGGATGTTTCGCTTCCAGCAACACCTTGAGCACCGAGCGCATGATCTTATATTTGCGCTCCAGCGGCTGATAGGGGTCGGTGTTGGTGCCGATGGCGATGGGTTTCGGCTTGTAGCGCGGATTGGCCAGTTCGGCCCGCAGCAATTCGGCGGCGTTGACCTTCACATAGATGTCGCGCTCGAAATCGATCCCCGCCGAATGGCCGAGATAGGCGTGGGTCGGCCGCGCAAAGCAATATGAACAGCCGTGCTCACATCCGCGATAGGGATTGATCGAGCGGTCGAACCCGATATCGGGTGAAACATTGCGCGTGATGATCGATTTGGCGCGTTCGATATGCTCACGCGTCTCGAACCCTTCCTCGGGTTCCGGCTCCCAGCCATCGGCAAACATCTCGCGCTTGTGCGCTTCGAACCGCCCGCTTTCATTGCTCGCCGCACCGCGCCCGCGCAGCTTTGGCGTCTCCAGCATGGGACGGCTCAAAAGGTCGACGTCGCGCGTGCCGAACAGGCGGCGGCGCGCTTCGCTGTGGCTTACATTGGGTCCTGTTTCGGCCATGGCCGGTGCTCCCATCGGAAAGATACAGGAACAAGCCGAATCGCGGCCCGTCCGTTCCATTAACCCTAGCGAAAGGAATGGAACGAAACAAGAACAAAGATGATTGGAGCGCCCTATTCGGCGAGGCGCGGCATCACTTCGATAAAATTGCACGGCACGTGCCGGCTGTCGAACTGGTATTTCAGGATCGCCTCCCACGCATCCCGGCATGCCCCGCGCGATCCCGGCAGGCAAAAGACGAACGTGGTGCCGATAAGCCCGGCGGTGGCCCGCGACTGGATCGATGAGGTGCCAATGGTCGTGGCCGAATACTGGTGAAACAGCACCGAAAACCCGTCCATGCGCTTGTCGAACAAAGGCTCCACGGCCTCCGGCGTTACATCACGCCCCGAAAAGCCCGTTCCGCCGGTCGTCAGCACCACATCGATGCCGTCTTCATTCACCCAGGCCTTGACCTGATCGGCGATGGCCGCCTTGTCATCGGTGACCACCGACCGCTCGAACACCCGATGCCCCGCGCCCTCGATCATCTCCTTGAGCAGTGCGCCTGATGTGTCCGTTTCGAGCGTGCGGGTGTCCGAAACCGCCAGGATGGCGAAGGTAACGGGCACGAAGGCATGACTGTCGTCGATCTTGTAGGGAAACATCGCTCAACCTTGCTGCGGTTCGGAACCCTCGGTAGCAGGGGCCTCGCCAGTGTTTTCGTCGAACTCGAACTCGTTCTCTTCCGAACGGGGGTCGAGATTGAGTGTCTCGCCCGTCACCAGCCGTTCCGAGGGCATGGCCTGGAAAGGTGCACGGTCTTCGGCGGGCGCTGCATCGCGGATGCGCATCCGGAAGAAGGCGGTCGCGGCAAGCGCGCCATGAAATGCCACCGGAACCATGAACAGCGCGACCGGTCCCATCCACTGCATGGTCAGCGAGGCGACAATAGGCCCCAGCATCTGTCCCGAACCCAGAACCAGCAGCATGCCCGAAGCAATCTTGGCAAAGCTGCCATCGTCGGCAAAATCGTTCGCATGCGCCACGGCGATGGCATAGAGCGAATAGGCGGCCAGCCCGTAAAGGGCGAACAGAAGATAGAGCAGGGCGTTTTCGCCGGGATTGAACACAATCGTCAGAAGGCCCGCCACCGCCCCGATGATCGCAACGCCCATCATCACCTTGCGCCGGTCGATCCTGTCCGAAAGCCGCCCCAGCGGCACCTGCGCAATCGCGCCCGCCACAATCGCCAGACTTATCAGATACGCAATTGTCGCCGTCGAAAACCCGCGCTCTATTCCATATACGGGTGCCAGCGTGCCGAAGGCGCCATTGGCCATGCCCACCGAAAAAGCCGCGACAACGGCGATGGGGGACGTCTTGTAAAGCACGACCACATCCAGACTGACCGTCTGCAGGGGCGCCGGCTGCGGCGTGCGGGTAACGGCGGTTGGCAAAACCGATGCGATGTAGGCGATGGCGGCCAGAACGAACGGAATAAATCCGGCAACGCCCGTCACCGCGATAATCATCTGCCCGGCGGTCGATGCAAACAGCGTCACGCTCACATAGATCGAGAACGTGGTGCCCCGGCTTTCATTGTCCGATACCTCGTTGAGCCAGCTTTCCACCACCATGGCGGCTCCGGCAAAACAGAAACCCGAAAAGATGCGCAGGAAAATCCACGCGGCGTCGTGGATGAAAATGAGATTGAGCAGAATGGTCATGCAGGCGATGGCCGCCATGACCGCATAGGCGCGGATATGGCCCACCCGTCGCACCAGATGGGGCACCGAAATCGAGCCCGAAATGAACCCGATGGACCAACCCGTCCCGATCAGGCCCAGCGCCAGCAGCGAAAATCCCTCTTCCGCCCCGCGTACGGGCAAAATAAGCCCGTGCATCCCCCCGGCGATCATCAGCAGGGCGGACGACATCAAGAGCGCGGAAATCTTGACCATTTGCGACATGGGGGACCTTGGATGGTTCTCTTGTTGCGGCGCAGGTTAGCGTGTTCGTCCGGGTGTGCCTACCGCGCAAACGTGACCGGATTGCAATTCGTTTCGACAAAAGCCGAAAAATTGTCCTTGCGCTTGTCACGCTTTGGAAACGCGGCTAGCGATAGCATGGATTTTCCTGCCCCCGCGCCATCATAATTCTCCCCCGAAAGCGTCTTCCGGTGTCCGAGCCCGCCCTGTCCCCGTCCGCAAAAAATACACCCCAGGCGCCGCGCCGGAATGTCATGCTGGGCATCGGGCTCAAGGTTGCCTCGGTGTTCGTGTTCGTGGCCATGAGCGCCATCGTCAAGGGCGCCGAGGGGGTGCCGGTCGGTCAGTTGATCTTTTTCCGCTCGGCTTTTGCCCTGGTGCCGGTCTTTCTCATCCTGGGGCTGCGCAGACAATTGGTGGATGGCTTCAAGACCACCCGGCTGGGGTCTCATATCTTTCGCGGCGTTCTGGGCACGTCCGGCATGATCCTGATTTTCTTCGGCCTGACGCGCCTGCCGCTACCCGAAGCGATAACCATCAACTACGCAACGCCTCTGTTCATCGTCATCTTCTCGGCCGTGTTCCTGCGCGAAAAGATCAGGCTGTTCCGCTGGAGTGCGGTGGTCGTAGGGCTGGTGGGAGTCATCATCATCATGTGGCCGCGTCTCACCTTCCTCTCGAGCGATGCCGAAACCCTCGGTCCTCAGGCGCTCGGAGCGCTTTCCGCTTTTGCTGCCTGCATGGTTTCGGCGACGGCCATGCTCACCGTGCGCAATCTGGTCAAGACCGAGCGCAGCGCCACCATCGTCATCTATTTTTCTCTGGTCAGCACCGTTATCGGCTTGGCCTCGATACCCTTCGGCTGGGTGCCCTTGAGCCCTCAAGAGGCTCTGATTCTCATCGGTGCGGGAATTTGCGGTGGTATAGGGCAAATCTTTCTCACCGAAAGCTATCGCCACGCCGAACTGACCACCGTCGCTCCGTTCGAATATTCCTCGATGATTCTCTCGATCGCCATCGGCTTTCTTGTGTTCAGCGAGGTGCCGACCATCGAAATGCTGATCGGCGGCAGTATCGTCACCGCCGCCGGAATCTTCATTATCTACCGCGAACACAGGCTCGGTCTCGACCGCGCCAAAATGCGCAAAGTGTCCAGTCCTGTCTGAAGTCTTATCCGAACATCAGCGTCCGGTGGCACGCCGCGCCCGCCATTGCTCCGTCTCCTACCGCCAGCGGCACCGATCCTGCCGCCCGCGCCGCGTCTCCGCAGGCAAAGACATGGGGCACACTGGTCTGTTTCATCTCGTCGGTCACGATCTGACGGCCATTGGGCAACTCCTCGATGGCGCAGCCCAACTGTTCGGCAATGGGACTCGATGGTGCAATGATCGAGGCAACGAACAGTCCGTCGAATGAGAGAACCCGCCCGTCGGTGAGCCGCACATCGGCCCGGCCGGTGATCTCGGCGATCGTGCCGGTTTCAAGCGCCGTACCTCGGGTCGCCAACTGGGCCAACTGCTCGGCGTCGGGCTCGAAACTGGCGTTGGGCAAAAATGTCGTTTGCCCCCAATCGGGAAGCATCAGAGCGTGATGCATGGAAATGGGGCCAACCCCGATCACCCCGATTTGCCCCTGGTCCAGTTCATAGCCGTGACAATAAGGGCAATGGAACACGCTCTGCCCCCATCGCTCCTTGAGGCCGGCGATCTCGGGCAGGGTGTCGGTCACCCCATGGGCAAGGATCAGCCGTCTGCCGACGAAATCCCGCCCATCGTCCAGCGTGACCCTGAACCCATCGGCGCTCTTTTCTGCACCTGCCGCATCGCCTTCGACCCAGGACAGGGTCGGATAGGCCGCCAGTTGCACGCCGCCCTGGGCTGCGATTACGTCCGGCGCCACCCCGTCCTGCGTCAGAAACCCATGAGAATGGCTTGCAAACCGGTTGCGCCGCTTGCCGCCATCGATGACCAGAACGCTGCGCCGCGCGCGGACCAGGGGAAAGGCGGCGGACATCCCCGCATAGCTGCCGCCGATAATGATGACGTCGTATGTCATGTCGTACCTCGATCGCTGACCGACCCCGCAACCGGCGGGGCCATCTTGTAACGTCACATATTACGTAATGTAATGAGTTACAAGATATCGATCAAGCGAAAGTGGCTATTGGGGCAGGTATTTGCGCCAATTGTGCTGTTCGACAAAGCCGAGAACGTCGCGGATTTTCCGGTTCGAGATCGGCGCTTCGTTGGTCCCCATCTCTTTTACGATCGGCGTATTGGGCGCCCATTTGGCCAGAATCTCGGCGGTGGGTTCGTCCGCGGTGATCGTGTCGTTGACCGCATTGAACACCTCAAAGCCAAGTCCGTCCTTTGCGATGCAAAGATCGACAATCTGTCCCAGATCGCGCGCATCGATATAGCTCCAGGCATTGCGCTTGCGCGAAGCGGGGTCGGCAAGGAAGGAATTGAACTTCGGGTATTCATGCGGCTCGATCACATTGCCGATCCGCAACGCATAAATATCGGCGCCCGAGCGCATCGCGAACGCCCGCGCCGTCTTTTCGTTGACGACCTTGGACAGCCCATAGCTGTCCATCGGGTCGACGTCATAATCCTCCTCGAGCGGAAAGCGGTGGTAGTCTTTGTCGCCTTCGGCAAAGCAGACCCCATAAGTCGTCTCGCTCGAAGCGATGATGATCTTTCTGATCCCCAGCTTCACCGCCGCTTCGATCACATTGTAGGTCGAAACGGTATTGGCCTGGAACGTCACATTGTCGGGCTTGAGCAGAATGCGCGGCACCGCGGCAAAATGGACGACCGCATCGACCGGGGCAGGGCCATTCCCGCTCGCCAGCCCCTCGAATCCAAAATGCATCGAAAGCGCGTTGAAGGCCTCGCCGCTATTGGTCAGATCGGCCGAAAGCGTATTGACGTCCGGATGATCAAGCGGCTGCAGGTCGATATTGAAGACTTCGTGTCCCTGATCGAGCAGATAAGGAACAACATGACGGCCGGCTTTCCCGCTCCCACCGGTAAAGACGATGCGTTTGCCCAATTTGAAAATCCTTCTGGCTAGAGCGCTTCCAGGATAAGTGGGTCCCACTTATCCGGTTCGGAAGCACGACAAAACAAGGGTCTAGAGCAATTGAAGCGATTCGAAGAAGCGCTGAAATGCTCTAACTTTCCAGCGCTGCCTTGACCGACAGCAGGTCGGTCCAGGCAAGCCGTTTGGCCGCCGGTTGGCGCAACAGATAGGCCGGGTGCAGCGTTGCCACGGCCCGCATGGAATGACTGCCCACGCTAAGGTCACGCCATTGCCCGCGCAGTCGGGTTATGCCCGTGTCGGTCTCGAACAGCGTCGATGCCGAAGCGCCGCCCAGCGCCACCAGCACCTTGGGCGCCACCAATTCGATCTGCCGATAAAGAAACGGCAGGCACACAGCCACTTCCGATGGCGATGGCGTGCGGTTTCCCGGTGGCCGCCAGGGCACCGTGTTGGCGATATAGACCTTGGTCCGATCCAGCCCTATGGCGCCCAGCATCCGGTCGAGCAATTGCCCTGATCGGCCCACGAAGGGCTTGCCCTGCAAATCTTCCTCGCGTCCCGGCGCTTCGCCCACCAGCATGATCTCGGCATCCGGATTGCCATCGGCAAACACCAGATTGGTGGCCCGCAATTTCAGCCCGCACCCGTCAAAGGTTTCGAGCATGCCACGCAATTGCTCCAGACTCGTTGCGCTCGACGCCATCGCCCGCGCTTCGCCGGGGTCCACATCGGCCGGCCCGCCCGCTACGGGCAGGGGCGGGGTAGGGCGCTGCTGGGTGGCTTGCGGTACAATCGACGGCGCGGCCCGCCGCTGGGCAGGCGCCGGCTTGATTGCCGATTGCGCAAACCGGTCCACCGGTGTCTCGCCAACCGCGATATCGACCCCCGCCGCGACGTACCAGTCGAGCGTGGCCAGAATTTCTTCACGATTTAGCTGTCGATTTGTCATGTCGCTTTTTGTTATGTCACACCGCGACCCATGCTTCCACCTCACTTGGGAATGACTGATGGCCGATGCGATCGAACGCGAGATGATGGAGACCGGCATTGTGATTGTCGGCGCCGGCCCGGCGGGGTTGTCCGCAGCCATAGCGCTGAAACAGAAATCCCCCGATCTCGAAATCGTCGTCGTCGAGAAATCCGCAGACATCGGCGGTCATATCCTTTCAGGTGCCGTTATGGATCCTGCTGGTCTGGATGCCCTTATCCCAGATTGGCGCGAAAAAGGCGCTCCGGTCGGCCCCGACGTCACCGAAGACAGCTTCGTCTATCTCACCGAAAAATCCGCCATTCCCTTCCCCCACGCCCTGATCCCGCCGATCATGAAGACCAGGGGCGCCGTCATTATCTCGCTCGGCGATCTGTGTCGCTGGCTGGCCGAACAGGCCGAGACACTGGGCGTCGATATTTTTCCCGGCACGGCCGCTGCCGATTTTATCACCGGCGAGAATGGCGAAATCCTCGGCATCGTCACCGGCGATATGGGCGTTGCCCGCGACGGCACCCACAAGCCGACCTTTACCCCCGGCATCGAGTTGCGCGCCAGATATACGCTCATTGCCGAAGGCGCCCGCGGCTCGCTCGCCAAGCGCCTGATCGCCAAATTCGGTCTGGACGAAGGCCGCGCGCCGCAAAAATATGGTCTTGGCCTCAAGGAAATCTGGGAAATCGATCCGGCAAAACACAAGCCGGGCAAAGTCACCCATTTCATGGGCTACCCGATGGGCAATTCCACCAGCGGTGGCGGCTTTTGCTATCATGCCCAGGACAACAGGATCTATCTTGGGCTTGTCGCCCATCTCGACTACGAGAACCCCACATTGTCCCCGTTCGGCGAATTCCAGCGCTTCAAGCAGCACCCTGAAATCGCCAGACTGCTCGAAGGCGCGACCTGCCTTTCCTATGGCGCACGCGCGCTGACCTCGGGCGGCTGGCAGTCCATCCCCAAAATGGCCTTCCCCGGCGGCGCTTTGATCGGCTGCTCGGCCGGGTTTATGAACGTGCCGAGGCTCAAAGCCATCCACAACGCCATCCGCTCGGGCATGGCCGCGGCGTCCGAAATTGCAAACGCCATCGCCGCCGGCCGCGCCAATGATGAAATCGCAACGCTCGACGAAGCCATCCTCGCTTCGGGCATCCGCAACGATCTTTACCCGGTCCGCGCCGTAAAACCGCTCTGGAGCAAGCTGGGAACCTTTGTCGGGGTGGGGCTGGCCGGCGCCGACATGTGGATTTCCAGCCTCGCCAAACGTTCCCCCTTGGGTGGTCTGGTTTCCGACAGGCCCGATTTCGCGCGGCTTAAACCGGTTTCCGAAGTTGCCCCCATCACCTATCCCAAACCGGATGGCAAAATCGCCTTCTCGCGCACCGAATCGGTCTATCGCGCCAACATCGCCCATGAAGAGGATCAGCCCGTCCATTTGCGGCTCACCGATCCCCAAGTCCCGATTCGCGACAACCTGCCGAAATATGGCGAGCCCGCGCCGCTCTATTGCCCCGCCGGTGTTTACGAGGTGATCGAGGAAGGCGGCGATCCCGTGTTCAGGATCAATGCCCAGAACTGCGTGCACTGCAAGACCTGCGATATCAAGGACCCGGCCCAGAACATCAACTGGGTACCCCCCGAGGGTGGAAGCGGTCCCAACTATTCGGGAATGTGAAAATCGTGTGAGCCCTCAAGGCTTGCGGCGCTCGCGCATTTGCGTGAAAAGGTCTCGTGGGAGTGCTTCCAGGATAAGTGGAAGCCGCTTATCCGGTTCGGAAGCGCGACAAGACAAGAACTTGGAGCAATTTGCGCGATTCGGAGAAACGTGAAAATGCATCCAACTGATGCGCCCAACAATCGACAGGATTGCCGGGTTTGGCTATTGGAGATGATAGGCCGGTCTCAGGCCTGCAAGCGAGGAGTTCGGGAACAATCGTGCTAAAGCTGCTCAAACGGCCGATCCATGCCCTGATCGTTGCCGCGCTCTGCGCTGGCGTTCCACTCTCATCGTCATTCGCGCAGCAGGATATCCTGCCCATGCGCGTCTCGAGTACGATGGGCAGCTATCTGGCCGGCCTTTCCGCCATCGATGCCCTCGACGCCCGCCGCGCCGCTTCACTGTTCATGCAGGCCGCCGAGCGCGATTGGGACAATCCGGTCTATTCCAGCCAGGCGTTCCTCGCCTATCTTCTGGCCGGCGACATTTCCGAAGCCGCCACCATGGCTCAACACGTCATTGACCTGACGCCCGAAGATGAGCTTGCCCATCTTGTTCTGGGCTCGGTTGCCCTCAAACAGCGCCGTTATGCTTCAGCCGATCAGTTGCTTTCGCGCGTTCCCGAGGCTTCGCTGGTCGGCATTATCGCTTCGGTTATCCGCGCCTGGTCCAAGGTCGGCGAAGACGATACTGACGCCGCAAATGCCATCCTGAGCCAGGTCGGGCAGGGCGGGTTTGACGAGTTTATCATCTTCCATCGCGCCATTCTGGCCGATGTCGGCGGCCAACGCGATGAGGCGATCGATCTGGCCCGCCAGGCCTATGAACTCGATCCGCTCGTCCCGCGCATCGCTGAAGCCTATATCCGCATGCTGGGCAATGCCGGACGCTTCGATGAAGCCCAGGCCGTGCTCGATACTTTTGCTGAACAGGGTGTCGAGCATCCTGTTGTCGATTCCCTGCGTGAGCCCATCGCCAATGGTCAAAAGCCCGGTCTTTTCGCCGGATCGGTCCAGTCGGGCGCGGCCGAAATGCTTCACGGACTGGGCACGGCGCTGGCCCGCGATGGCTCGATCCAGCTCGGCGTCGGCTTCCTGCAACTTGCCAATTACCTCGATCCCGACGAGGCGATCATTTCAATTTCGCTTGGCGAGCTTCTAGCCAGCGCCGGCCGCTACGACGAAGCCGACACGATCTTTGAGACTGTCCCCAACGATTCCCCCCTCCGTGTCAACGCGCTGGTCCGGCTCGCCGAAAACATCGATCTGCGCGGCGATCGCGATGCCGCCATTTCCCGTCTTCAGAATATCGCTGTCTCAAATCCCGACAATCAGGAAGTGCAGGGTATCCTGGGCGATACGTTGCGCTATGCCGAGCGGTGGGAAGAGGCGGCGGAGGCCTATTCAGCGGTCATTGATCGGCTCGATCCGGCCCGTCCCAACGACTGGCGCTTCTATTATGTGCGCGGCATCTCCTATGAGCGCGCCAAACAATGGGACCGCGCCGAGGCCGATTTCCTCAAGGCTCTCGAGTTGCGCCCCAATCATCCCGATGTTCTCAACTATCTCGGCTACACCTGGGTGGATCAGGGCAAAAACCTCGAACAGGCGCTTGAAATGATCGAGCAGGCCGTCGAGCTCTCACCGCGCAACGGCTATATCGTCGACAGCCTGGGCTGGGCTTTCTACAAGCTTGGCCGCATAGACGAGGCCGTCGAGGTGCTCGAGGATGCGGTCAACCTTCTGCCTGCCGACCCCGAGATCAACGACCATCTTGGCGATGTCTATTGGGTTGCCGGAAGAGAGCGCGAAGCCATGTTCCAGTGGCGCATCGCCATCGATGTCGATGAGGACGGCGCGGTCACCGAGCGCGCCACGCCAAAGCTGCTTCACGGGCTGGACCCGAACGCGCCCATCGGCGATTGATGCCGCTAACAGAGCCCGCCCCGGCCAAGGTCAATCTCGCGCTGCATGTTGTGGGGCGTCGGGAGGACGGTTTTCATCTCCTCCACACCCTGTGCGTTTTTACCGAACTGGCCGATCTGGTTTCGGTCGCGCCTGCGCGTAAGGACCTGCTTCACGTCTCGGGCCCGTTCGGCGCCGATTTGCCCAATGGGCGTGCCAACCTTGTCATCCGGGCGCTGGAAAAATTCCGCGCCCGCTTTCCCGGTCATCTGCCCGACGGAATCGAAATCCATCTCGAAAAGCACCTCCCCATTGCTGCCGGGCTCGGTGGGGGCTCGGCCGACGCTGCCGCCCTGTTGCGCGTTCTTGCGCGCATGAGCCAAACCCCCATCGCCGATGCGGAAATCTTTGCCCTTGCCGCCACGCTGGGTGCCGATGTGCCCATGTGCCTTTTGAGTCAGCCTTGCGAGGTAACCGGCATTGGCGAAAAAATCGCACCGCTCACAACCTTTCCTCAGATGCACCTGGTTCTGGTCAATCCTCTCGAACAGGTTTCCACCCCTGATGTGTTCAAGCGGCTGACCCAAAAGCACAATCCGCCCATGCCCGAGCTGCCCGCGCCGCTCGATCGTGCAGCGCTGCTCTCGCTCTGGCTTGCCGATACCCGCAATGATCTTGAGGCCCCCGCCACCGAACTGGTGCCTTCCATCGCTTCGATCGTGGGCGCGATCTCCACCACATCAGGCTGCGTCACCGCCCGCATGTCAGGCTCCGGCGCCACCTGCTTCGGCCTATACGGCAGCGCCGCCGCCGCCCACCAGGCGGCTCACGATTTGCGCGAACGCTTCTCGGGCCATTGGGTCGCCGCCACGCCGCTGCTCGGGCAATAGGCTGCTACCAGCCTCCTCCGCCGCCGCCTCCTCCGCCGCCGCCCGAAAAGCCACCGCCCCCCGACCCGGACGAACTCGATGCCTGCGGCTGGGACGAGATCATCGCAGCGCTGAGCCCGGTCGCCACCCCGCCCATGGTGCGCGCGAAGCTGCCCGAAGAGAAATTGCCGCCGCTATACCAGTGCGGCGAGTAGTCTGTGCCCGCATCCTTGACGGCGTGACGGGCCAGATCGTTCTCGAACCGCGTCGACCAGGGCTTTTCCACGCCCAGCGCCATGGCATAGGGCAGGATGGCCTCGAAGCGTGAAACGCTCATGTCGGGCTCGCCCTGAAAGTTGAGCCGTTCCTTTTCGGCCGTCTCGAGATACATTTTGAAGCCATCGATTTCGTCCATGATCTTGCGCCCATGCACGGTCGGCGCCCGCATCAGAACGGCAAACACCAGCGTTACCGCAATGATGGTGATCGCCGCGACGAACGGAAAATCGATATTGGAGAGATCGAGCACATCCAAAGCAAAGGCCCCAGAATTGGCGATAAAAATGCCCATGATCGCCAAACCGAAAAACCGCCCGATCCCACGGCCCTGCCAAAAGGAGCGCGCTGCCGTCCCAATGATCGACAGGAAGACCGCGGCAAAGGCAGCAAAAAACACAAACAACGGGTGCAACACGCCCGTTGCCACCATGACGACCAGCGACAAAATGCCGATCAGCACGCCGACAGCGATATAGATCATATGGCTGTTGAAATAGACCTTGCGGTTTTCGGCTTCCAGCGCAGCGATGAAGGCGGACTTGGCCTTGGCCAGTTCCGGCCCGCTTGTCTTGTCGATGGTCACTGGGCTCATCGATTTCAAATCCCCGTAAATCACCGCTTCGCCCGGCGGCAGCGGTTCTTTCGGGTACTGCCCGGTCACCGTCAGGGTGTTTTTCTTTCCCTGCTTGCCGATTTCAATCAACTCCTTGGTGGCCAGCGAAATCAGCGCGGCGGAAAAGGCTGTCCAGCCCGTTTTTCCCCATCCCATGGTGTGCACGTAGTGGACAAGCGCAGGGGAAAAGCCTTTGGGGGGATAAAATCTGGGAAATATGACGCCCTTGGCCGGATCGCGGCCCACAGCGCCCCAGGCCAGCGCATTATAGGCAATGACGATCAACAGCATGGCCAGCGGGATGATGTAGTCGCGATAATCGGAAAACCAGAACAACAGCGCGTCGGTGCCTTGGGGCGGCGTCAGAATGCCTTTCTCGAAGGAAACCGAAACCGTCAGCCCTTCGCCCGGCCCGAGCGCCCGCGTCACCGTAAATCGTGCCTGCCGGTCGTTGAGTCGTTCGGCCGAGCTGTCGGCGCTACGCACCCCAAATTCGCCAGTATAGGCATTGAGTTCAGTAATCTGAGCGCCTTCGGGCAGCGTCACCAACGCGCGCGCCCGCAGGATGGGGAAATTCCAGTAATTGCCCGTCGCGTTCCAGTAGAACTCGTCGTGATCCTCGAACAGGCGTGCCGCACGGTCCATCCGATAGACGATCTCATAGCGGTGAACACCCGACTGCAAAAGCACCTCGGCCGACCCGATCCGGATCCGTTGTCCGCCCGATATTCCCTCGACCGCAAAGGGTTCTGCCGCGCCATTGCGCGTCACGGAAATCACTTCAAACGGCAGCCGGATCGTCCGGCCATCGGGCGTTTCGAGAAGGGTCGGAATGTCGCGGAAGATGCCGCGCCGAATTTCGTTGCCCTCGGCATTCACCGCGATCTGTTCGGTGATGGTCACTGAAGTATCGGCATGAACCTCGAAAATCGCGTTGAACTCGCGGATTTCCTCGCGCGCCCACGCAGGCGCGGCGCAAATCAAAACGACCAGGGCAATGAGAAAACGCTGCATCGGCCTTACTGGAACTTGACCTGCGGCACCGCCCGGTCCGCCTCGTTCTCCAGCTCGAAATATTCGGCCTTTTCGAATTTGAAGGCATTGGCAACGATGTTGGAAGGAAACGATTCCACGGCGATGTTGAGATTGCGCACGGCTCCGTTGTAATAACGCCGCGAAAGCTGGATCTCGTCTTCCACAATCTGCAGCGCCGTCTGGAACTCGAGGAAATTGGTGTTGGCCTTGAGGTCGGGATAGGCCTCGGCCACCGCAAAAAGCCGCCCCAAAGCCCCCGAAAGAAGCCCCTCCGCCTGTCCGCGTTCGCCGGGCGAAGCGTTCTGTGCCGCCTGCACGGCCGCGCGCGCATCGGTCACCGCCTGCAGCGTCTCGCGTTCATGGGCCATATAGCCCTTGACCGTTTCGAGCATGTTGGGAATGAGATCGGCGCGGCGCTTGAGCTGCACGTCGATGCCCGACCAGCCCTCTTCCACCAGCTGCCGATTGCGGATCAGATTGTTGTAGACATAGATCGCATAGCCGAGAACGGCCACGACCAGTATCAGGATCACCCATTCCATCTGCCGCTTCCCTCCTGCCGCATGGTTGCGGCCAGAGTGGCACCATTAATGGGCTATATCAATCACTTATCGGCGCCGGTCGCCCCGCCGCCGGCCGTTTGCAGCCACGCCGCACCGCACGCCTTGGCCAACTCGCGAATGCGCAGGATATAGCTTTGGCGCTCGGTCACCGAAATCACCCCGCGCGCGTCGAGCAGGTTGAAATTGTGGCTGGCCTTGATGACCTGCTCATAGGCTGGCACGGCCATGGTCTGGCGCTCACCATCCTGGCCTGCCGCAAGGATGGCCTTGCACTCGTCCTCGGCATCCTTGAAATGCCGAAACAGCATTTCGGTATCGGCCGCCTCGAAATTGTATTTGGAAAATTCCTGCTCGTTTTGCAGGAACACCTCGCCATAGGTGACCTTCTGATCGCCTTCGCGTCCGTTGAAGTTGAGATCGTAAACGTTCTCGACCCCCTGCACATACATCGCCAGCCGTTCCAGCCCATAGGTGATTTCCCCGGGAACGGGAGAGCATTCAAAGCCCGCGACCTGCTGGAAATAGGTGAACTGGGAAACCTCCATCCCGTCGCACCAGCACTCCCAGCCAAGCCCCCATGCCCCCAGCGTCGGGCTTTCCCAGTCATCCTCGACAAAGCGGATATCGTGCAGCTTCGCGTCCAACCCGATGGCGGCCAGCGATTGAAGGTAGAGCTCCTGAATATTGGCGGGGGAGGGCTTTAAGATCACCTGGAACTGATAATAGTGCTGCAGCCGATTGGGATTTTCACCATAGCGCCCGTCGGTCGGCCGGCGTGATGGCTGCACATAAGCCGCGTTCCACGGTTTCGGCCCCAGCGCCCGCAGGGTGGTCGCGGTGTGAAACGTTCCCGCGCCCATCTGCATGTCATAGGGCTGCAGGATCACACAGCCCTGATCGGCCCAGAAATTCTGCAGGGTCAGGATCAGGCCCTGAAACGAATTTCTGGGGTCCATGTGGGGCTTGTGCAGCTCAGCCATATTTGTTCCGGATAACGCCGTTGTTGAAAGCGGCGCGACCGTAGTTGTGCCGCCATCCAAGGTCAAGCGCGACAGGCTATTCCTTGCCCGGGCGATAAACCCCGTCTTCGCCGCGCTCCAGCGTCACCACGCCTCCCGATTTCAGCTCGGCCTTGTTGCGCTCGATCTGGGCCTTGCGTTTTTCCTGGGCGCGCGAGTCGTCCTCGGCGAATTTCTTGCGCCAGTCGCGCACGATAGAGCGCAGCCCGATCCCGATCAGCAGCGCCAGCAGAATGGTGACGAGTGTCGATATTCCCATGGTTACAACCCCAGCCGCGACCAGGCTTCCCGGTCCTCGATCTTGGCCATCACATCCGCGGCGACATCTCCGCTCGCCGATAGCCCGAAATTGGGCAATTGCAGCAGGCTCTTCTTTGGTGCAATCGATTTGATCGTCACCTCCTTGCCAAACCGCTCACGCAACGTGCCGTGCAGATCACCCAGGCTGTCGACCAGCCCCATCGCCAGCCCGCGTTTCGCCGTCCAGAACTCGCCGGTATAAACCTCTTCGTCGGCCAGAGTAATCTTGGAGGCCCGCCGCGATTTCACATGGTCGATGAACACCTCGTGGATATCGAGCTCCAGCTGCTTGATGCGCGCGACGTCCTCGGGCTTTTCGGGCAGGAAGGGATCGAGCGTCGATTTGTTCTTGCCCGCCGTATAGANCCGCCGGTCGATGCCCAGCTTGGCGATCGCATCGACAAACCCGAAGCTGGCCATGACCNCCCCGATCGATCCCACCAGCGAGGAGGGGTCGGCAATGATCTCGTCGCCCGCCGAGGCAATGAAATACCCGCCCGATGCCGCCGCGTCCTCGACAAACACCAGAACCCTTTTTTCATGCTGCTCGGCCAATTGCCGGATGCGCTGGGCAATCAGGCGCGATTGCACGGGCGATCCGCCGGGCGAATTGACCACGATCGCCACCACCGGCGCTTTCTTGATCTTGAACGCTTTTTCCAGAAGCGGCGCCACCGAGGCGATGTTGAGCCGGCCCAGCTTGAGATCCTGCGAGATGACCCCCTGCAGCCGGACAACGGGGATAACCGGCCCGCGATTGCCGAAAAACCTTTTGTACCAGGGACGCTTGGGAGCCTCGATCTGGCCGTCGGAAAATGCGGTCATCTTTGTCTCCCTTTTGGAAATGGGCTCTTGGCGAACGCCTTGGCTCTCATTTAGGCATTCATTTGCCGTCGTGCCAGTCCAACCGCGCCTCGCCGCGCAGGATCGATCGCACCGGCTCGGAAAAACCGTTGCCCGTCTCCCCATGCACGATCAATGGCGGCAACAGCGCCATTGGCGCCTTGCTGCCCTTGCATCCCCTGACCAGCACCCGGGTCGCTGCCATGCCGGGGCGCGGCGCTATGGGCAGAACGGCAATGGCGCCCATGCGCGAATTGAACGCTGCAAGAAGCTGGGGCAGGGCCTGCGCCAAATGGATAAAGATCACTTCGCCCTTTGCATGGGCGCACGAAACCGCGGTCCTTAACCAGCCCGAAACCTCCCCGTCTGTATGCCGCGCCGCCGCTCGCGCCGGGTCGGGCGCATGGGTGCCCGCGTCGAAAAACGGAGGATTGGCAATCACCACATCGAACTTGTCGGTGCCCAATCCCAATGCCTTGCGTTCGGCTCCGGTCGCCGTGGCGCTGATTTTCAGAATTGTTGCGCGTTCGGCAAAGCCATTGGCCTCTACATTGGCGGCGGCCAGCATCGCCATGTCGGCGTTGTTTTCGACAAGCGTCGCCTCCAGTCCATCATTGTGGGCCAGCGCACACAGTCCCGCCACGCCTGCACCTGCCCCCAGATCGAGCAATTGGCGCGCACCCTGGGGCAGGCTGGCGCCCAGGAGCACTGAGTCCAACCCGGCCCGAAACCCCTTTTCGGGCTGGGTTATGGACAATTTGCCGCCCAGAAACGCGTCGGCATCCTGCTGTTGGCGTTTTACAAATTCGGGCGGCTGGTTTACCGACATGGGCACAAGGTCCGGGTTGGTGTTCAGGCCAAAGTGGAATTTCACTCTTGCGGCGCGGGGCTGACAATAGAGTGTTTCGGTAATAAGTGGGTATTCCATATTCGGTCCGGAAGCGCGGTAACAAACAAGTGGGCTCCCGGTTCCCTTTTCGCGGAACCGGATCGCCTTGAAAAGCACTGTATCGGGAGGGCAATGGCCTCCTTGGGGAGTTTGAACGTCAATGGCGGTTGAAAATCTGGCGCCGAGACCTCTTGCCGACGCCTCGGCGGTAATCGACGATCTGATGGCTGCGACCGGGGATGGCATGGAGGCCGTCAACCGCCTCATCCTGTCGCGCTCCGACAGCCCCGTCGATATGGTCCCTGAAGTCGCCAACCATCTCATCGATGCCGGCGGCAAGCGCCTGCGCCCCATGCTTACGCTCGCCGCGTCCGCGCTGTTCGGCCGGGCCGGCGGCAATGAAATCCGCTTTGCCGCCGCCGTCGAATTTATGCACAACGCAACGCTGCTCCACGACGATGTGGTCGACGAAAGCGACATGCGCCGCGGCCGCCCTGCCGCGCGCACGATCTGGGGAAATCAGGCATCGGTTCTGGTGGGCGATTTCCTGCTCGGTCAGGCATTTTTGATGATGGTGGAATCCCGCGACATCGACGCGCTCGGCGTGCTCTCGCGTGCTGCAGCGGTCATTGCCGAGGGCGAAGTGTTCCAGCTTGCCAAGGCCGGCGATCTGTCCACCACGCCCGACGATTACGAAAAGATCATCCACGCCAAGACCGCCACGCTCTTTGAAGCGGCCACCGAAGTGGGCGCGATGGCCGGTGGTGCCGACACCGTCTCCCGCAAGGCGCTCGCCGCCTATGGCCGTGAATTGGGCATGGCCTTCCAGCTTGTCGATGACGTTCTCGATTACGGCGGCGCGCAAGGCGCTCTGGGCAAGAACACCGGCGACGATCTGCGTGAAGGCAAAATGACCTTGCCCATCATCCTCGCCCTGCAGGCCGGCAGCGAAGCCGAGCGCGAGACGATCGGAAAGGCTCTGGGAAATCCTCAATCCGGGGAAACCGAACTGGCCGATATCCTGGCCATTTTCGCGCGTCACGATACATTGGCCCAGACCATGGCCAAAGCCGAACGCCACGCCGAAGCGGCCCGCGCCGCCCTTGCCAACATCCCCCAGACTGTCGAACGCGACATCCTGTTCGGCGTCCCCGAATTCTGCACCGCGCGCGCGTACTGACTTTCGGGGTCAGATCGCGGCGTCAGCGCTGACCACGCACAATCGCGGCAGATCACGACCGGTCGTTGGCTTATCTGGGCTCTTTATCGCCCATATGCTGCGAGAAAGACTCTGACGCCATCCCGCGCTTCCTTGCGCAGCGCTTCGGAGTCGGGAATGGCGTCGTCGCCCAAAAGCATCGCCTGGTTGAGCGGGGTCGACATCACCAGCCAGTTGAAATGCGACGCCGCAACCATCGAATCGTCAAACCTCAATAGTCCCTGCGCCTTAAGTGACTCGAACAGGTTGGCAAGGATTCCAATCGCCCGCAGTGGCCCGCGTTCGTAAAGAACGCGCGCCAATTCGGGAAACCTCGGCACTTCGCCGATCACCAGCCGCCGCAGTTGCATGATGCGTGGGTTGAGCACGATATAGAGCTGGCGAAAGGCATATTCCTCCAGATAGGCCGCCAGGTTCTCTGGATCGACCGGCGGTGCGTCTCCATGGACGCGGTCGCCCGTCCTGTCGGTCAGCGAAGACACGATCTCGATGAACAGGGCCTCCTTTGAGGAAAAGTGCTTATAGACGGTCTGTTTTGATACTGCCGAGTGCGCTGCGATCTCGTCCATATTGGTCCCGAGATAGCCGTTGATAAGAAATATCTCGGTCGCCGCTTCAAGGATTGCCTGCCGCTTGCGCGCCGAACGGGGCGCCGTCTCGATAGCCGTTCCTGAATTCGTTTCCGCCTTTGGCATCGTGTCTCGGCCATCCAAATCAGTTTGTGATTGACAGTACAGTACTGGACAGTCTAGTTCTTTGCAAGCCTTGTAGTACTGGACGGTCTAGTTCTAGGAGATCATGAAATGAGAAAGCTTGGATTATTGGCGACTCTGTTTGGAACGGGCCTCCTGATCAGTCCGCAGGGTGCCGTGGCGCAGGCGCCATCCGCCGAAGTTCCGATGACACCAACAGCAGAGATGACAATGACCCAATCCCCCAAGACCGGCACGCTGAAGGTTCCGGGCGCGACGCTCTATTACGAAAGCTGGGGCCATGGCCCCATGCTTCTCATCATTCCCGGCGGGCCGCAGGATGCCGGCGTTTTTGCCGATCTCGCCCGTGCGCTGGCGGACCGCTACACCGTTGTCGCTTACGACCCACGCGGCAATTCGCGCTCGACATTCGATGGGGCCATTCAGCCTCTCGACCTTGACATCCAGGCTGACGACGCTGCCGCGCTGATCGACGCGCTGGGGCAGGGGACGGCCTATGTCATGGGGACCAGTGGCGGCGCCCATATCGGGCTCAACCTCGCCGCACGCTATCCCGAAAAGGTCAAGGCGATTGTCGCCCACGAGCCTCCGTCCACGATGCTGCTCGAGGATCCCACCGAGGCAATTGCCTTCGATGAGGCGCTTCACACGACCTACAAAAGTGAGGGCGTTGAGGCTGCCATGGGAATGTTCTTTGGAGCCGCCGGCATGTCCGAGAGCTCCGAAGCGGACGCCGGGCCCGATTTCGATATGTCGCCCGAGGCCGCCGAAACCTTTGAGCGTGTCAGCGGCAATTTCGAATATTGGCTTGCCCACGCCATGTTGCCGCTCTCGCACTACACGCCTGACGTTGAAACGCTCAAGGCTGGCGCGCCGCGGGTGATTGTCGGCATCGGTGCGGATTCCAGGGGCAGCCCCATCGAGGAACTCAGCATGGCTCTCGTGAACGCGCTGGGCGTTCTTCCTGTCACATTCCCCGGCGATCATACGGGCTTTGAACCCCATGCCGAGGCATTCGCCGAAACCTTGCACCAGACGCTCGGCGCCAATTAGGGAGATAGCCAATGTACATTCAGTTTGCCGAACTGCCGGTCAGTGATCAGGATCGCGCCAAGGCGTTCTATACCGAAAGGCTCGGTTGCGAAGTGGCTGCGGACGCCCCGATGGGCGCCGATGGCTGGCGGTGGATCGAACTCAAATTCCCCGGGACGCAAACCAATCTGCACTTTGTCCGTCGCGAGAACGACACGCCCTCGGAGATGCCCGTCCTGGTGTTCGTTGCAGATGACGTGGCGGGCACCATCGAGGCGCTCCGCATCAAGGGGGTCGAGATTGTCACCGAA